>JBDNCK010000001.1:0-24335 GCA_046719675.1 Sphingomonadaceae bacterium
AGATGTTCGCAGACGAGGCGCGCGCGGTGATCGAAACCGCAAGGCTTCACGGCAAGCAGGTGGCGGTGCATGCCCATGGCACGGGCGGGATCAATGTCGCCCTTGCGCAGGGCGCAGCTTCCATCGAGCATGGGACGATGATCGACGCCGAGTCACTCAGGCTCTTCCGTCGTTCGGGCGCCTTCTATGTGCCGACCCTTTCGACCGTGAACGGCTATCGCGAGCGGCTGGCAGCCGACCCCAACGCCTATCCGCCCGATGTTCTCGAAAAGGTGAAATGGCGGATCGCGATCACCGGCAAGGCGCTCGAGCAGGCGGTGCCGGCCGGCGTCAACATCGCCTTTGGAACCGATGCCGGGGTCTCCAGGCATGGCCGCAACGCCGACGAGTTCGAACTGATGGTGGCGCACGGGATGACGCCTGCCACCGCCATTGCCGCGGCCACGGTGAACGCAGCGCGCCTGCTCGGCATGGAGGCCGAGATTGGGGCATTGCGACCGGGCATGGCCGCCGACCTGATTGCGGTCGAGGCCGATCCGCTGGCCGATGTGGCAGCGCTGAGGCAGGTGCGCTTCGTGATGAAGGGCGGCGAGGTCATCCGCCAGGATTGAACCGCCTCTGGCCGGGAACGCAGCGCGCCGCTAGAGCGCGCGCCATGCAAGCGATCACGCCCGAAGTCGTTGCCGAGCATGGCCTGAGCCCGGAGGAATATGCGCGCATCCTGGAAGAACTCGGGCGTGCGCCCAACCTCCTGGAACTGGGCATCTTCTCGGTGATGTGGTCGGAGCACTGCTCCTACAAGTCGACGCGCATTCATCTGGCAAAACTGCCGACGGAGGCGCCCTGGGTGCTCCAGGGCCCGGGCGAGAATGCCGGCGTGATCGCGCTGGGCGCGGACGCGGATGGCCATCCGCTGGCGGCCGTCTTCAAGATGGAAAGCCACAACCACCCGAGCTTCATCGAGCCCTATCAGGGAGCGGCGACGGGCGTGGGCGGCATCATGCGCGATGTCTTCACCATGGGCGCAAGGCCGGTCGCAAACCTCAACGCGCTGCGCTTCGGTGCACCCGACCATCCCAGGACACGCCATCTGGTCAAGGGCGTGGTGGCGGGCATCGGCGGCTATGGCAATTGCGTGGGCGTGCCAACCGTGGGCGGCGAAGTGAATTTCCACGCCAGCTACAATGGCAATATCCTGGTGAATGCGATGTGCGTCGGCATCGCGCGGGCTGACCGGATCTTTACCTCGGCGGCAGCCGGCATCGGCAACCCGGTCGTCTATGTCGGCTCGCGCACGGGGCGCGACGGAATCCATGGCGCGACCATGGCCTCGGCCGAGTTCGACGCGGCAAGCGAGGAAAAGCGCCCCACCGTGCAGGTCGGCGATCCCTTCCTCGAGAAGCTGCTCATCGAGGCCTGCCTCGAGCTGATGGCAACGGATGCCATCATCGCCATCCAGGACATGGGGGCAGCCGGCCTCACCTCCTCATCCGTCGAGATGGCGGGCAAGGGCGGTGTCGGCATCCGGCTGGATCTCGAGCGTGTGCCGGCGCGCGAGGAAGGCATGGAGCCCTACGAATTCATGCTCTCGGAATCGCAGGAGCGCATGCTGATGGTGCTCAAGCCCGGCCGCGAGGCCAAGGCAGAGGCGATCTTCCGCAAGTGGGGCCTCGAGTTTGCCGTGATCGGCGAGATCACGGACACACGCCGGCTCCAGCTGTTCTTCCATGGCGAGCAGGTGGCGGACCTGCCGCTCGAGCCGCTGTCGGAAGGGGCGCCGAAATATGAGCGGCCATGGGTTGCGACGACGCCGCCGGCCATGCCCGATGACCTGCCGCACTCGGCCGATGTGCTGCGCGACCTGGTGACCCTGATCGGCTGCCCCGATCTTGCCTCGCGGCGCTGGGTCTGGGAGCAGTATGACCATATGGTGGGCGCCGACACGGTGCAGCGGCCAGGCGGCGACGCCGCGGTCGTGCGGGTGCATGGCACGCGCATGGCGCTGGCGATGACGACCGACGTCACCCCCCGATATTGTCGGGCCGACCCGGTGGAAGGCGGCCGGCAGGCGGTGGCGGAAGCCTGGCGCAACCTGACGGCCGTTGGCGCGACGCCGCTTGCCATCACCGACTGCATGAACTTCGCCGCTCCCACCGATCCGGTGGTGATGGGACAGTTCGTGGGTGCGATCGCGGGCATGCGCGATGCCTGCCTCGCGCTCGACTTTCCGGTCGTGTCGGGAAACTGCAGCCTCTACAACGAGACGGAGGGGCAGCAGATCCTCCCCACTCCTGCCATTGGGGGCGTCGGGCTTCTGGCCGACTGGGAGCAGATGACGACCAGCGCCTTCAAGGCCGAGGGCGAGGAGATCTGGCTGGTGGGCGAGTCGCGCGGGCATCTGGGGCAGTCGCTGTGGCTGCGCGAATGCCATGGCCGCGAGGAGGGGCCACCCCCGCCTGTGGATCTGGCAGCCGAACGGGCCGCCGGCGACTGGGTGCGCAAGGCGATTGCCGACGGCATCCTGACGGCCGTGCACGACGTGTCGGACGGCGGCCTGCTGGTGGCGATTGCGGAAATGGCCTTGCCGCGCGGCATCGGGGCAAGCCTCGTGCCCGACCCGGCGCTCGATGCGGCCGGGTGGGCGTTCGGCGAGGACCAGGGGCGCTATGTGGTGACGACAAGGGCCGGGACTTCCCTTCCGGACTGCCCGGTGCCTCTCCGCAGGATCGGGACGACGGGCGGACCTGCGATCCGGGTGGAAGGCCATGGCGCCATGGATCTGGGCGCCCTCAACGCCACCCACACCGCTTTCTTTCCGGCGCTGATGGCCTGATCGCGCTCGGGCCCCCGTGCCCCCGCCGCCCGTGCCCCCGCCGGAGGCCGGTCAGTAGCGGCGCAGGAGGCCGGCGAGACGGCCCTGAATCTTCACGCGCGAGGGCAGATAGCGCTGGGGCTCATAGGCGCTGTTGGCGGGATCGAGGCGAATCATCCCCTTCTCGCGGTGGAAATATTTGAGGGTCGCCTCGCTGTCGTCGATGAGTGCGACCACGATGTCGCCGGCGCGGGCTTCCTCGGTGCGCCGGATGAGGGCAAAGTCGCCGTCGAGGATGCCGGCCTCCACCATCGAGTCGCCGACGACCTGCAGGGCATAATGATCGCCGCTGCCGAGCAGCTCGGCCGGGACTTCGAGCGTCTCCCGGTCTTCCACGGCTTCGATGGGAAGGCCGGCGGCAATCCGGCCAACGAAGGGCAGGCTGACCGCAGACGGCGCGCCGCGCGGCGGGACGGCCTGGCGGGCGGCGCGGGCCACGGTGATGTCGGTGACAGAGGCGCCGGACTGTGCGTCTTTCGGCAGGCGCAGCACTTCGAGCGCGCGGGCGCGGTTGGGCAGGCGGCGCAGGAACTGGCGCTCCTCCAGCGCCTCGATGAGGCGGTGGACACCCGACTTGGACTTGAGATCCAGCGCCTCCTTCATCTCCTCGAACGAGGGGGAGACACCTGTTTCGGAGAGCCGTTCAGCAATGAACAGAAGCAGTTCGTGCTGCTTTTTCGTGAGCATCACATCCTCGCCCAGAACATCGCAAGAACATTAGGCGAACTGGTGAGGCCCGGTCAAGCGGAATCAGAGCCTTAGGATCGGAACAGGGGAACCGGCGGGAAGCGGGGCCGCATTTTCCGTGCGGACAATGAGACACTCGGCGCGGGCAAGCACGCTCAGCAGCGAGCTGTCCTGCCGCGCGTCTGCAGTGGCGAGCAGCTGGCCCGTGGCATCGCGCGACAGCCGGCCCCGGAGGAAATGGCGGCGCGGCCCGTTGGCAGGAAGCGGTTCGCCGGCAAGCGCGGTTTCGGGTTCGGGCAGGGGCGCGCGATCGCCGGCCATGGCGCGCAGCAGGGGCAGGAGGAAGAGCAAGGCGCAGACGAAGGCGGACACTGGGTTGCCCGGCAGGCCGAGGACGACAGCCTCGCCGAGGCGGCCAGCGAGCAGCGGCTTTCCCGGGCGAATGGCAATGCGCCAGAAGTCGATGGTCGCGCCCCGGGCCACAAGCGCCGGGCGGACGAGATCATGGTCGCCGACCGAGGCGCCGCCAATGGTGACGAGGATGTCCGCCCGGGCGGCAGACGCGGCGAAGGCTTCCTCGAGCAGCGGCTGGTCGTCCGGCAGGATGGCCTCCTCGATCACCTCGCCGCCCGCGGCTGCCACGAGGGCTGCAAGCATCGGGCCGTTGGAGGAGACGATGCTGCCGGGCGGGGGCGATGCACCGGGCGGGACCAGTTCGTCCCCGGTTGCCAGAAGCGCAACGCGCGGCGCGCGGTGGACGGGAAGCGCTGCATGGCCGGCAGCGGCGGCAAGGCCGAGCGCTGTGGGACCAAGGCGCGTGCCGGCGGCAAGCAGGGGATCGCCCACCCGGAAATCCTGGCCCATGGCACGGATGTTGGCGCCCTGCCCGCCCGGGCCTTCGCCTGCAAGACGGACCCATGGCCCGTCTGCTTCCATCTCTTCCTGGACGGCGACCGTGTCGGCGCCTTCCGGCACATGCGCGCCGGTGAAGATGCGCACGGCCTCGCCCGGCGCCAGCGTGCCCGCGAAGGGGCGGCCGGCAGCAGCCTGCCCGACAAGGCGCAACGGCCCGGGCAGGTCGGCAAGGCGCAGGGCATAGCCGTCCATGGCAGAGACATCGGCCGGCGGCTGGGTGAGGCGCGCAGCCACTGCGTCTGCCAGCCAGCGGCTGGCAGCCAGGGCCAGGGGAACATGTTCCACGGGAGTCCGGCCGGCGAGGGCGAGAAGACGCGCCTGCGCTTCCTCGAGCGCCAGCAGCTCAGTCGGCATGGAAGCTGCCGGACTTGCCGCCATGCTTCTCGAGCAGCCGCACGCCCTCGATGACCATCGCCTTGTCGATCGCCTTTGCCATGTCGTGGATGGTGAGCAATGCAACACAAGTGGCGGTCAGCGCTTCCATTTCCACGCCGGTCCTGCCCGTTGTCCGCGCCTCGGCCCGCACCTGGACGCCATCGGCGGTGATCGTGCAGTCGATCGTCACCTTGTCGAGCGGCAGGGGGTGGCACAGCGGAATGAGGTCGGAGGTGCGCTTGGCTGCGAGGATGCCAGCGATGCGGGCAGCAGCAAGCACATCGCCCTTGGGGACCTCGCCCTGGGCGATGGCAGTGCGGGCGGCCGCGTTCATCCGGATGCGCCCTTCGGCAATGGCGATGCGCTTCGTGGCGGCCTTGTCCCCGACATCGACCATCCGCGCTGCACCCCCGGCGTCGAGATGGGTCAGGTCAGGCACGGCCGAGCAGCGCCCTGGTGGCGGCCGCGACATCCTCCTCGCGCATCAGGCTTTCGCCGACGAGGAAGGCCGGCACGCCGGCGGCGTGCAGCCGGGCAAGATCCGCCTGGCTCCTGATGCCGCTTTCCGCGATCAGGAGCCGGTCGGGCGGGAGCAGTGCCAGCAGCCGCAATGTCGTCTCAAGATCGACGGCCATCGTCTTGAGATCGCGGTTGTTCACGCCGATGAGCGGCGTGTCGAGCGCAAGCGCGCGTTCCAGCTCGGCTTCGTCATGGACTTCGACCAGCACGTCGAGGCCGAGCGCGCTCGCCTCGGCGGCGAGATCCGCAAGCAGCGGATCCTCGAGCGCTGCCACGATGAGCAGCAGGCAGTCGGCGCCCAGCGCGCGGGTTTCGACCACCTGGTAGGAATCCAGGATGAAGTCCTTGCGCAGGATGGGAAGGGCAACGGTCTGGCGCGCGATCTCGACGTTGCGGTCCGCGCCCTGGAAGAAGGGCTCGTCGGTGAGCACGGACAGACAGGTTGCCCCGCCTTCGGCATAGGCAGCAGCAATGGCTGCGACATCGAAGGCGGGGCGGATGACGCCCTGGCTGGGACTGGCCTTCTTGATTTCCGCGACAAGGCCGGGGCGCTGCGCGCCGCGCGCGGCCGCAAGCGCACGGGCGAAGCCGCGCGGCGGAGGCGCGGCGGCAAGATCGAAGGATTCGCGCGGGCGGACCACCTTGCGGGCGGCAATATGGTCGCGCTTGCGGGCAAGGATGGGCTGCAGACGATCTCCCATGGGGTCTCCCTAGCGGAAGGCCACGAAGCGCGCGAGACGGTCGGCGGCAGCACCGGACGCGATTGCGGCATCGGCCATGGCAAGGGCTTGCGGCCAGCCCTGTGCGGCATCGGCCAGCTTGAGGGCGGCTGCTGCATTCGCGGTCACGATCGCGCGATAGGCGGACATCCTGGCCCCGCTGGTATCGCCGGCAAGAAGCGCCCCGAGCGCAGATGCATTCTCGGCGGCATCCCCCCCGGCAAGGGCGGCAAGCGGATGGGCGGCAAGGCCATGATCGCCCGGCACGAAAACGGCCTGCATCACCCGGCCGTGGCGGCACCACGCCATCTCGGTCGGGCCGTGGACGGCGATTTCATCAAGCCCGCCGCCGTGGACGACGAGCATCGCCTCCGCGCCCAGGGCAGCTCCTGCCTCGGCCATCGGCACCACCCAGCGGGGGGCGAACACGCCCACCATCTGGCGGCGGACGCCGGCCGGATTGGCAAGCGGCCCCAGCAGGTTGAAGATGGTGCGGCGGCCGAGCGCGCGGCGGACGCCGGCCACCCTTGCGAGGGCGGGGTGATGGCGCTGGGCGAACAGGAAGGCAACGCCGGTCTCTTCAAGGCAGGCTTCGATCCGGTCGAGCGGGAGGGCAAGGTCTGCGCCGAGCGCCTCCAGCACGTCGGCGGTGCCGCAGCGCGAGGAGGCAGCGCGATTGCCATGCTTGGCGACCGGCACGCCGCAGGCAGCGACCACGAAGGCAACCGCGGTCGAGACATTGAGGCTGTGGCTGCCGTCGCCGCCGGTGCCGCAGACGTCGATTGCGCCGGGCGGCGCGGTGACCGGGACCATCAGGCGGCGCATCACCTGGGCGGCGGCTGCGACTTCGGCGGCGGTTTCGCCACGCCCGGCAAGCGCAACGAGGAACGCCGCGAGCTCGCTGTCTGCAACCGCACCGCCCAGGATCGCGGCAAAGGCGGCCTCGGCGCTCTGGGCATCGAGCGGATGCGACGGATCGGGAAGGGCCTTCATCGCGCGTGGGCAGCCTCGATCGGGGCAAGGTCGGCATGCGGGATGCCGGCAAGGGCGAGGAAGTTCGCAACCAGCCGATGGCCATGCTCGGTGGCAATCGACTCCGGATGGAACTGGACCCCGTGCAGGGGCAGCGCGCGGTGGCGGATCCCCATGATGATGCCGTCCTCCGTCCACCCGTTGATGGCGAAGTCGGGCGGCAGGGTTTCGCGTTCGGCCACCAGGCTGTGATAGCGGGTCGCCGTGAAGGGCGATGGCAGGCCCGAGAAGACACCCGTGCCGTCGTGGTGGACCGGGCTTGTCTTGCCGTGCATGAGCGTCGGGGCGCGGACCACCCGGCCGCCGAACGCCTGGGCCAGGGCCTGGTGGCCAAGGCACACCCCGAGCAGCGGCAGGCGGGCGCGGGCGGCAAGCGCGATGAGCTCGAGGCAGATGCCTGCCTCGTTCGGCGTGCAGGGGCCGGGCGAGAGCAGCAGGGCTTCGGGCCCGAGAGCAAGCGCGTCCGCGGCGGTCAGCGCATCGTTGCGCCGCACCTCCACCTCGGCTCCCAGTTCCAGGAGATAGTGGACGAGATTGAAGGTGAAGCTGTCGTAATTGTCGATGACAAGGATCATCGGGCGGCCCGGGCAATGGCAAGGAAATCCTGGGCGTTCAGGCTGGCACCGCCGACGAGCGCGCCGCAGACATGCGGGATTGCGAGGATCTCGGCAGCATTGTCCGGCTTCACCGAGCCGCCGTAGAGGATCGGGGTGGCAGGTGGCACCCGGGCTGCGATGAAGGCATGGACCTCGGCGATCTGCTCGGCCGTGGGCGTGCGGCCCGTCCCGATCGCCCAGACGGGCTCATAGGCGATGACAAGCGGGCCGGCGGCGGGAAGCGAGCCGTCGAGCTGGCGGGCGATGATGGCAAGGGTCTGGTGCGAGTCGCGCTCGGCGAGGGTCTCTCCCACGCAGATGATGGGGGTGAGACCGGCCCGTTGCGCGGCCTCTGCCTTGGCCCTCACCTGCGCATCCGTCTCGCCATGATCGGCGCGGCGCTCGGAATGGCCGACGATGACATGGGTGGCGCCGGCGTCTCTCAGCATTTCGGCGGCGATGTCGCCAGTGTGGGCGCCGCAGGGCCTGGCGTGGCAATCCTGGGCGCCGATGGCGATCCGGCTTCCGGCGGCGCGCGCAGCGAATGCGGCCACCAGCGTCGCCGGAGGGCAGACGAGGAGGCGGCAGCGATCGGTCCCGTCAGCTGCAAGCAGCGCCTCCAGCACGGCGACATCGGCGCGCAGGCCGTTCATCTTCCAGTTCCCGGCTATGAGCTGCATCCCAGTCCCTTGTTCGCGCGTGGTTCAGGTGCGCGCGGTAGAGGCCTCTAGACAGCCCCATGGGACAGGGGCAAGCACGGGCAGGAAAGATGCTCCGCCGATTTTCCATGTTCCCAAGGCTCGGTCGCGCGGCAGCTGCGTGGATGGCGGCGCTGCTGCTGCTGGCCACGAAACTGCTGGCGCCGGCGGCTGCCGCCCAGAGCATCCTGCGCGACGCCGAGACGGAAGCCTTTTTCCGGGACCTGGCGCGCCCGCTGGTGGAAGCCGCCAGTCTAGACGTGCGTTCGGTCGAGATCCTGCTCGTCGGCGATCCGTCCATCAATGCCTTCGTGACCGGCGGCCAGAATGTCTTCTTTCACACCGGCCTGCTGATTGCAGCCGAGGATGTGAACGAAGTGCAGGGCGTGATGGCGCACGAGCTCGGCCACATCGCAGGGGGCCACAATGTCCGCTGGTCGGAAGGGATCGGGCCGGCCACCTCCATCTCCATCCTCTCGCTCATCCTGGGTGCAGCGGCGATGGCGATGGGGGCGGGCGATGCCGGCATGGCGGCGATCATGATGGGCCAGCAGGCAGCGCAGGCGAAGTTCCTGAGCTTCAACCGCGAGCAGGAGAGCCGGGCCGACCAGGCCGGGGCCTCCTTCCTCAACCAGGCCGGCGTGTCGGGCAAGGGCATGATCCGCTTCTTCGAGAAGCTGCAGGGCGAGGAGTATCGCCTCGCGATTCCGCAGACCAACAGCTACAACCGCACGCACCCGCTGTCGGGCGAACGGATCCGGGCGCTGGATGACGTGCTGCGGTCCTCGCCCCACTGGAACACGCCGCCCGATCCCGACCTCCAGGCGCGCTACCAGCGGCTGCGCGGGAAGCTCATCGGCTATCTCTATCCGCTCGAGACCGTGCTCAAGGCCTATCCGCAGACCGACCAGTCGGACGCAGCGCTGATGGCACGCGCCTATGGCTATCACCGGGCAGCGCTCAAGGATCGCGCGCTCAAGGACGTCCGCCAGCTGGTCGAACGGCACCCGGAGGACCCTTATGCCCGGGAACTGGAAGGCCAGATCCTGCTCGAGTCCGGGCATGTGGAGGAATCGATCGAGCCATTGCGCAAGGCCGTCGAGCTTTCGAAGGGCGAACCGCTGATTGCCGGGATGCTCGGGCATGCGCTGCTGCTTGCCAGCAATGACGGCAGCAAGCCGGAAACCCTGGCGGAAGCCGAGACGGTGCTGCGCCGGGTCGTCAACCGCGACAGCCGCAACCCCTTTGCATGGATGCAGCTTGGCAACATCTACGAGCTCAAGGGCGACGAGCCACGCGCCGCGCTCGCGTCCGCGGAACGGATCAGCCTTTCCGGCGGCGATCCCCGGCTTGCCATGCGCGCCGCGCGCACGGCGATGGCCGGCCTGCCGAAGGGCACGCCCGACTTCATCCGCGCACAGGACATTGCCATGGCAAGCCAGGGCGAGATCGAGCGCCTGCGCCTCAATGACAAGGGACGCAACCCGGAGCAGCAGCGGCGATGAGCGAAGGGGACAAGGGAAGCATCGGCGTGCTGCCGATCGTGCTGGCGCTGGTTGCCGGCATGGCGGCAGGCGCACTTGGCTGGCGCGAATTCGGCAGCCGGCCCGCCGGGATCGCGAACGATCGCGCAGCGCTGGAAGCCCTGGTCCGTGAAACCATATTGGACAATCCCGACATCATTCCCGAAGCGATCAGCCGGCTGCAGGACCGCGAGGTGGAAAAGCTCCTGGCCAGCAACCGGGAGGCGATCGAGACGCCCTTCCGCGGGGCCTGGGCCGGCAATCCGGAAGGCGATGTGGTGCTGGTGGAATTCTTCGACTTCGCCTGTCCCTTCTGTCTCCAGAGCAAGGCGGACATCGATCGGCTGCTGGCCGAGGACCCGGGGCTCAAGGTCGTCTGGCGGGACTTCCCGGTGCTTGGGCCCACCAGCGACCAGTTCGCGATGGCAGCGCTCTCGGCCGCCGGACAGGGCCGCTACAAGGCGTTCATTGACGCGGCCTTCGACCGCGAGGGCCGGCTGAGCGAAAGCCGCCTGATCCCGGCGGTGCGGGCAGCGCGCCTCGACGAGCGGCAGGTGGCAGGTGACCTCACCTCGAGCGAACTGCGGCAGGAACTGGATTCGAACCTTGCCCTCGGCCGGGCGCTGGGGCTGACGGGAACCCCGAGCTACATCATCGGCGATCGCATCATCTCGGGCGCCGTCGGTTACGCGGAACTGAAGGAAGCGATTGCCGCCGCACGCAAGCGGGCGCGGCCAGCAAGCGGCGCGGGGACGGCATCGCGCTAAGACAGGCTGTCCTACAAATACCATAATGGTTATATCTGGGTTCATGACGAACCCAGTCCCCATCGCCGCCGGAAGCTTCGCGGCATGTCTTGCAGCAGCCCTTCTCGCCGGTTGCGCAACCCCTGCCCCGCCGCTTCCAAGCTCGGAACTGGCCGCGCATCTCAAGGCCGTGGACTGGGCGCTTGCAGCAAGCGCACAGGCGCCAGAGGCGGGGTTTGCGTTCGATGCAGTCGCAGCCGCAACGGAGGCAGCAACCCTTTCGCGTTTGCGCGCGGAGGCTGCCTCCGGCCTCGACCGGCGGATCCTTGCCGACATCGCGGCCTCGGTCGAGACTTGCCGGCAGGCGGTTGCAGCGGTTGCCGCGCGCGCCCCCGACGCAGACCTGCTGCGGCTTTCCGCAGCGCGCGAGACCTGTGCGCTGGCTGCTGCCACCGATGCCCTGCTTGCCCGCTGAAGGAGATTCCCATGGCCGCGCTTCCTTCCGCTTCGCTCATCCTGAAGACCCTGACGGCCGAGGCCGCGCGGATCTCCGGCCGCGAGTGGGGCGCCTTTGCCGATGATGTGGTGCCCCACCTCAAGGGGCTGGCCGAAGTGGCCGTCGCAACGGCGGATGCGCTGCGGCGCGGGCGGATCGAGCGGGAGGACGCGGATTTCGCGCTCCACTGCCAGGAACTCTATCTCGCAAACGTGCTGCGGCATATCCGGGTGCTGGGCTATCTGAGGGCCCAGCAGATCCTGTCGTCGGTGTTCGACACGCTCGCCCAGGCGATTGCGGCTGCAACCGGCGTGGATCTTGCGTTCTTCGAGAAGGCCTGACTCCGGCGCACGGGCGCCGGGCAGGGTTCAGCGGCTGTAGAACTCGACGACGAGATTGGGTTCCATCTTCACGGGATAGGGCACTTCATCGAGGCTGGGGACGCGCACATAGCGGGCCTCGAAGCCGTCGACGGCCACATATTCCGGGGTGTCGCGCTCGCCCGAGGCAAGCGCTTCGAGCACGATCGCCATTTCCTTCGCCTTGTCGGACAGGCCGACGACATCGCCCGGCTTCACGCGGGCAGAGGCGATGTTGCAGCGCCGGCCGTTCACGGTGACATGGCCGTGGTTCACGATCTGGCGGGCGGCGAAGATGGTGGGTGCGAACCGGGCGCGATAGACAACCATGTCCAGCCGCTGCTCGAGAAGGCCGATCAGGTTCTGCGAGGTGTCGCCCTTCATGCGGACGGCTTCCTCATAGACCTTGCGGAACTGCTTTTCCGTCACGTCGCCGTAATAGCCCTTCAGCTTCTGCTTGGCCTTGAGCTGGATGCCGAAGTCGGAAAGCTTGCCCTTGCGGCGCTGGCCATGCTGACCGGGCCCATATTCGCGGCGGTTAATGGGCGACTTGGGGCGGCCCCAGATGTTCTCGCCCATCCGGCGGTCGAGCTTGTACTTGGCGCTGGTGCGCTTGCTCATCGTCTCATCCTTCGCTGGCACCGACAGCCCCATTGCTGCCGGACCGGCCCCGAGGGGCCTTGCCCGGAATCGCGCGGAAGATGCTTCCGGGCCACCGCTTCACCGGGCGTGCGGGGCCGAATGCGAAGGGCGAGCGGCTAATCGAAGCGGCGCGCGCGGTCAAGCCCCGCCCGCCTCGGCCTGTTGACTGCGCGGAGCCTGGAAGCTAGGCGCTCCGGCTCTTTCGCATATTCACACGAGGATTGCCGATGGCGCGCGTCACCGTCGAGGACTGCATCGAAAAGGTTCCCAACCGCTTTGACCTCGTGCTGCTTGCAGGCCAGCGGGCCAGGCAGATTTCGGGCGGAGCGGAGCTGACGATTGACCGCGACCGCGACAAGAATCCGGTGGTGGCGCTGCGCGAGATCGCCGAGGGCACCATTCGGCCGGAGGAGCTGACCGAGCGCATCGTCACCAGCCTGATGAAGGTGCAGATCGAGGAGGACGAGGAAGCCGATGACTTCGGCAGCCTCGCCGCGTCGGCCGAAGCGCTGCGGATCACCGCGGCCATTCCGCCCAAGAGCCAGAATCTGGGCCCCGACTACGAATAGGCGTGGACTTGCCCCGCCAGGCCGGAATGGCGCGTCGGCCTGCGCCCGGCTGGTCCCCCTAGCGCGGGCCCCGGAAGCCGCCATATTGCAACGCGATGCTGCGGCAGTATGAGCTTGTCGAGAAGGTGCGGGCCTATGACCCGGAGGCGGACGAGGATCTGCTGAACCGGGCCTATGTCTTCTCGATGAAGGCGCATGGCAGCCAGCTGCGGGCCTCTGGCGATCCCTATTTCTCGCACCCGATCGAAGTCGCCGGGATCCTGACCGACCTCAAGCTCGACGACGAGTCGATCGCCACCGCCATCCTGCACGACACGATCGAGGACACGGTCGCCACGCAGGACGACATCAACCGCCTGTTCGGGGACAGCATCGGCCGGCTGGTGGATGGCGTGACCAAGCTCTCGCGGATCGAGGCGCAGTCGGAAAGCGAACGGGCCGCGGAAAATCTGCGGCGCTTCGTGCTTGCCATGTCGGACGATATCCGCGTGCTCATCGTGAAGCTGGCGGACCGGCTGCACAACATGCGCACGCTCCACCATCTGAAGAACGCCGACAAGCGCCGCCGGATCGCCAAGGAAACCTGGGACATCTATGCTCCGCTTGCCGAGCGCATCGGCCTTTATGCCTTCATGGACGAACTGCGCGATCTCGCCTTTCGCGAGCTGGAGCCCGAGGCGTGGGAATCGATCACGACCCGCCTTGAGTCCCTGCGGGCCGGCAACCAGGACACCATCGGGCGCATCGAGAGCGGGATCCGCCTGACCTGCGCGACCGCCGGGATTCCGGTGGAGGATGTGCGCGGCCGCGAGAAACGCCCCTGGTCCATCTTCCGCAAGATGCAGGAGCGCGACATCGCCTTCGAGCAGCTGTCGGACGTGGTCGCCTTCCGGGTGATCACCCGGTCTGTCGATGACTGCTATCGCGCGCTCGGCGCCCTCCACCAGCGATGGAAGATGGTGCCAGGCCGCTTCAAGGACTATATCTCGACCCCCAAGGCGAACGGCTACCGCTCGCTGCATACCACCCTCATCGACCGGGAGCGGCTGCGGATCGAAGTGCAGATCCGCGATGTCGAGATGCATCGCGCGGCCGAATTCGGGATGGCAGCGCATTGGGCCTACAAGCAGAAGCAGGGCAGCGGAATTTCCTATCCCTGGCTGGCCGACCTCATCGAGATCCTCGACCATGCTCAAAGCCCGGAGGAAGTGCTCGAACATACGCGCATGGCGATGTTCACGGACCGGCTGTTCTGCTTCACGCCCAAGGGCGAGCTGATCCAGCTCCCCATGGGCGCGACCCCGGTGGATTTCGCCTACGCCGTCCACACGACCCTGGGTGACACCTGCGTCGGCGCGCGGGTGAATGGCAAGGTGGTGCCGCTGCGCACGCCGCTCAAGAACGGGGACCAGGTGGAGATCCTGCGCTCGGCCAACCAGCAGCCCGACCCCGCCTGGGAGAGATTCGTGGCAACGGCCAAGGCGCGCGCAGCCGTCCGCCGCCATGTGCGCGCCCGCGAACGCGAGGGTCTGCTCAAGACCGGGCGGGCGCTGTTCGAGCGGATCGTCCGGGATCTGAAGCTCGACATCGGGCCGGAAGCCGTGACCGCCGCGCTCGCCCGGCTGCGCCTGCCCGACGAGGCAGCGCTGCATGTGGCGCTTGCCCGCGGCACGCTTTCGGACGAGACGGTGCTGGAGGCGCTGATCCCGGGTTCGGGAACCGTGCGGCGGCAGCGGCGGCGGCGGCGCTCGGCGCGCAGGAAGGGCGGGATCCTCGTGGACGGGCACGCCACGGAAGCCGGGATGGAGCTTTGCGAGGCCTGCATGCCGGTTCCGGGGGACCGCATCGTGGGCGTGCGCACGGCAGGCAAGGGAATCAGCGTCCATGCCATCGACTGCCCGCGCCTGGCGGATGCAGAGGACGCCGACTGGGTGGACCTTTCCTGGGATCCCGATGCGGGAACGGGAACCGGCCGGATCGACGTTGTCGTCATGAACGAGCCAGGGGCGCTGGCGCAGGTGACGGCCGTGCTGGCCCGGCAGGCCGCCAATATCGTGAACCTGCGCCTCGATGAGCGGGACAGGGCACACCACCATTATGTGCTGGATGTGGAAGTCGAGGATGTGAAGCACCTCTCCGACCTGGTGGCAGGCGTGAAGGCGCTGGGCTCGGTGGTGACGGCCGACCGCGCGCGGGCGCGCTGAGGATGGGAGAGGCTTTCGGGGGAAGCAAAGCTGCCGAGCGGGAAGCCAGCCCCCCGGACCCAGCCTGACGCACCAGGGAGGCGGCGCCCGACCCCCCCGAAACCCCCGTGCCGCGCTCGCTCGGGCCCTGTGCGCGGAGCAGGATCCGAACCTGGACACAGCCGATGCGCCCGAGCCCGGACGGGCTGGCTGGCATCCCTGCAGGAACGAGCGCGTTCCTTCGGCAACCCCTAGCGGGCGACTGCCAGGGCCACCTCGCTCACCCAGCCCTTGGCGCCGAGCTCATCCTCCACTTCCCAGAATCCGGCCTCCTTGCGACCGGTCGGGTAGAGAATCGCACCGGCATCGATCGGTTTCAGCACATTGGCCTTGAGCGACGGGGAGGCGAACAGGCGGCCGGCGTTCTTCATCACCACCGCGCGCTCGGCCTGGGGACCTCCTGCGGCCTCCTGCAGGCCGCCAAGATCGTTCACGAGCTTGGTGTAGGCGTCGAGATAGGCAAGGGCGATCACCTGCCCGATCTCCGTGTTGTCGTAGCCGCGCGCGCCACCGGCACCGAGCACGCCGCCGGCGAAGATTCCGCCGCCACCACCCCAGCCCAGGTCGGACTTGCGCGCCTGACCTTCGGACACGAATTCCTCCGAGGATTTGTTGTTCACCACGTTGATGATGACATTGGCCGAGCGCCGCTTCACATTGATGCCGCCCAGAAGCGCGCCACCCACGCCGGGCACGAAACCGCCGACCAGGCCACCCACGCCGAGGCCGCCGCGGTTGCTGTTGCTGGTCACGATGTCGGGGATGAGCGTGAAGTCAGCTTCCACCATCTGACCCTTGCCGATGGTGCCGCCGCGCCGCATTTCCCCACTGGCAGCCAGGGCACGTTCCGTCTGCATGGCGGACATGCCGCGCTCGCTCCGGTTGACCAGGCGGAAGCAACGCGAGCGCTGCACATAGACCCGGATAAGCGCCTCGGGCGAACTGAGGCCAAGCTCGGTCCACCAGGGCCGCACATTCTCGGGCTCGGAGACGGCAATGGTCCCCAATGGCTGAGCGCAAACCGGAAGCTGCGCTTCCTGGCTGGCTCGCGTCTGCTCGATCGATTCACCCGATTTCGACCGGATCTGCGCATCGGCCGCAGGCGCCAGAACCATCGCGCAGACCGTTCCGGCAAAAGCGAATTTCCTGAAGCTCCCGTGCATCCTTGCCCTCCTTGTTCCGATGCCACCCCGGCATTTCGCCCGTGACATGGAAGGTGGCGAATGACAACTGACTTCACGACCGAAACGGCTGCGTTTATGGCGATTCCCGTGAGCGCCTTTCCCTTGACCGAAGCGGCCGTCCTGGCCCTGTTCCGCGAGTCCGGGGCGCTTCTGGAAGGGCATTTCATCCTGTCGTCCGGGTTGCACTCGCCGGTCTATCTCCAGTGCGCGCGGGTGCTGATGGACCCGGTGCGCGCCGGCCGCCTGGCTGCCGCCCTTGCCGCCCGGATCCCGGAGGCCGTGCGCGCCGAGGCGACCGCGGTGATCGCCCCTGCCATGGGCGGAATCGTCATCGGCCATGAACTGGCGCGCGCCTTGGGCACGCTTGCGATGTTCGTGGAGCGCCCTGCCGGCACCTTCGAGCTCCGCCGCGGCTTCCGGCTGGAGGCCGACGCGCCCGTCCTCCTGTGCGAGGATGTGGTGACGACGGGGCTTTCCAGCCGCGAGGCGATTGCCGCGATTACGGCAGCGGGCGGGCGGGTCATCCATGCCGCAGCGCTTGTCGACCGGTCGGACGGCGCGGCCGATCTCGGCGTTCCCTTCACGCCGCTCATCCGGATTGCCGCACCCGCGTATCCCGCAGACGCGCTGCCGCCGGAACTTGCCGCGCTTCCTGCCGTCAAGCCCGGAAGCCGCGCGGCATGAGCCGCCGCTTGCGCCTGGGCGTCAACATCGACCATGTGGCAACCATCCGCAACGCGCGGGGCGGCGCGCACCCCTGCCCCATCCGCGCCGCGCAGCTGGCCGCCGAGGCGGGTGCCGACGGCATCACCGCGCACCTGCGCGAGGACCGGCGGCACATGACCGACGCCGACATCGCGCGGCTGGTCGCAGAGATTGCGCTGCCGCTCAACCTCGAGATGGCGGCCACCGACGAGATGCTGGCCATTGCCCTGAACGCAAGGCCGCACGCCGCCTGTATCGTGCCCGAGCGCCGGGTGGAACGGACAACGGAAGGCGGGCTGGATGCGGCCGGCAAGCACAACACGCTGAAACCGCTCGTGGAGGCGCTGTCGGGGGCGGGCACAAGGGTGTCGCTGTTCATCGCGCCCGAGGAACGGCAGGTGGAAGCAGCCGCCCGGCTGGGGGCAGCAGTCGTGGAACTGCACACCGGCCCGTACGCCCATTCCGATGGCTCCGTGGACGAGCTTGGGCGGCTTGCGACGGCGGCCCGGCTGGCGGCAGCAGCAGGGCTGGAAGTGCATGCCGGCCACGGGCTTTCCTTCGCCAATGTCGGGCCGGTGGCAGCGATTCCCGAGCTGGCCGAGCTCAACATCGGCCATTTCCTGATCGGCGAGGCCGTGTTCATCGGGCTCGACGCTGCCATCCGCGAGATGCGCCGGCGGATGGACGAGGCCCGCGCGTGCTGATCCTCGGGCTGGGGTCGGACCTGTGCAGCATCGAGCGGATCGCCAATTCCCTCGAGCGCTTCGGCGACCGGTTCGTCAACCGCCTCTTCACCGAGGAGGAAAAGGCCAAGGCCGAGCGGCGGACGATGGCGCGCGCCGCCACCTACGCCAAGCGCTTCGCCGCAAAGGAGGCCTGTTCCAAGGCGCTCGGCACCGGCTTTCGCCAGGGGGTGTTCTTCCGGGACATGGGCGTCGTGAACCTGCCCACCGGCCAGCCGACGATGCGGCTGACGGGCGGGGCGCTGGCGCGGCTTGAAGCCATTACCCCCGTCGGGCATAGGGCCCATATCCACGTGACGCTCACCGACGACCATCCCTGGGCGCAGGCCTTCGTCC
This sequence comes from Sphingomonadaceae bacterium, assembly GCA_046719675.1. Lineage (GTDB taxonomy): Bacteria > Pseudomonadota > Alphaproteobacteria > Sphingomonadales > Sphingomonadaceae > Thermaurantiacus. The sequence continues at coordinate 17,960 of JBDNCK010000001.1, forward strand.
TCATCACCGCGAGCCCTTCATGAACAAGGAACCGACCGCCGCCCGCCCAGCCAAGGCCAAGGAGCCCTTCTCCTGGCGTCGGGAAGCCCGGCAATGGGCGGTCCTCATCCTCATCGTGCTCGGGATCCACAGCTTCATCGCCAAGCCCTTCTATATCCCCTCGGAATCGATGATGCCCGGGCTGCTTGTCGGCGATCGCCTCATCGTCTCGAAATTCCCCTATGGTTACAGCTATCTGTCGCCCTCGCTTCCGATCCTCCCGCATATCCCGGGGCGCCTGTTCGGGCGGGTGCCGGAACGCGGCGATGTCATCGTCGTCAAGTCGCCGTCGGACGGGGCGGACTGGATCAAGCGCGTGATCGGCGTGGGCGGAGACACGGTCGAGCTGCGCGGCGGTGTCGTCTGGCTGAACGGCAAGCCCATCCCGCGCGAGCGCATCGAGCCCGTCGAAATAAGGGTCAGCCCGAACACGGACTGCATGTACCTGCCGCAGCTGCGCGACGTGGACCTCGACGGCACCCCGGTGTGCCGCTTCCCTGCCTTCCGCGAGACCCTGCCCAACGGCCGCTCCTATGTCACCCTCGACCTTGCGCCCACCGACCGGGACGACCGGCCACCGGTGACGGTGCCGGAAGGCTTCCTCTTCCTGATGGGCGACAACCGCGACAATTCCTCGGACAGCCGGGTGCCGCCTGAAATCGGCGGGCTGGGGCTTGTGCCGGTCGAGAACATCGTCGGAAGGGCCGAGTTCACGACCTTCAGCCTTGACGGCTCGGCCACGCTCAACCCCCTGACCTGGTTCGGTTCCCTGCGCGGCGACCGCGCCTTCGTGAGCCTGCGCAAGGATTGACGGCAGCGGGCTGGCAACCCGGAGGGCACCGCGCGAGAGCCATCAGGAGCGAAGACGGGCTGACAGGCGGAAGTTGCGGCTCTGCTCGGGGAAGCCTTCGGCAAGCTGGAAGTTCGCGTCGGTGAGATTGCTGGCGGACACGGCCAGTTCCACGCCCGGGAGCGGCCGCCAGGCAAGACGCAGGTTGACAAGCGCATGCGCGCCGTCGCGGCGCCATCGGGTGCCGGGCGTATTCACCAGCCAGCGGTCGCCTGCGACATCGAGGCTGGGCAGAAGCAGGAAGCCGGGAAGCAGTGCCCACTCGGCCCAGAGAAAGCCGGACACATCGGGCACGCCGGTCGGGCGGAAGGCGGGATTGCCCGGGTCGGCGATATCGCGCCGCACGAAGCTCAGGCTGGCGCCGGCTCGAAAGCCGGGGGCAAGATCGGCAGTGACGGCCCCCTCCAGGCGCACCCGGCCGGTTGCATGGGCGCCGGCCATTTCGACCTGGGTCGCGCGCTCGGCGCCGAGCCCGGGATTGGGCGCAGCGCCCCCGAAGCGGGACGAGAATCGCTCGAAAAGCGTCGGGAAGCGGGCGCGCGAGGACAGCGAAAGGGCAAGGCGGCTGCCGGCATCGGGCTGCCACTGGAGCTGCGCCTGCCCGTTCCAGGCATCGCCGTTCCGGCGCGGATAGGCAAAGAGCGTGGCCGGCCCCCCGCCGGGCGGGACGCCATATTCCTCTGCGCGGTGCAGATCCCGCCAGTCGTAGCTCCCGCCCAGCCGCAGCTGCCAGGCAGGTGCCAGCTGCCAGCGATGCTCGGCTGCAACACTGTAGGTCGATTCGCGCGACGTCTGCGGTGGCTCGACGAAGCCGGACGGAAAGCTCTGCTGATACTCGACATGCTCGTCCTGGCGGACGTGGACGGCAATTCCCAGCGCATGGCGCTCCGCGAGATCGAGGTCGAGGCGCAGGAAGCCACCGATCGCCTGGTCCTCATACTGGCTGTTGAAGGCGCGCGGCAGCGTCTGGGTCGTCTGGGCGCGGGTGTCGAAGGCGCGCAGCAGATTGTCGAAGCGGGAGCGATAGGCATGGCCCATCAGCCGGGCGCTCTCCCCAAGCGGCGCACGCGCATGGAGGGCGATCGTCTCCAGATTCCATTCCGGCCAGGCCCAGAAGCGCTGGACGGGAAGCGGAAAGGTCGTCTCGAGCGGGGCATTCTTGGCGCCCTCCTGGCGCGTGTAGCTGAGCGCGATCTCGATATCTTCGGCCGGCGTGAAGCCGAGGCGGGCGTTCATTCGCCAGTCCCGCGCCTGCGAGAAGTCGCGGCGTCCGGGCCCCTGGCTGGGCGTGGGCCACGAAATCGCCGGCAAGGGTCCAGAAGTCGCGATCGACAAGCGCGCCGGACAGCTGCGCATACCAGCCCGCCTGCCTGGTGCCGGCATGGCCGAAGCGTTCGTGGCCCGAACGATCGGCGTTGCGGTCGAGGATGAGGCTGCCGCGCGCCTCGAGGTCGAGGCCGGCACGCCTGCCGAGGTGACGCTTCATCCGGCCGCCGAAGTTGCCTTCCGCCTCGCCCCGGAACAGGAACGCAAGCCCGACCAGCCGCACGCGGGGCTTGTCGAAGTGGCGCTGCCGGCTGCGGGCACCTGGCGCTTTTCCGCCTCCCACGGAGCGTGGATCGATCTTCTGGGCCCTGGCGGACATGTGAAGTCCGCCGCCTTTGGCAATCTCGCGCCCTGCACCAGCATCCGCAAGGTGGTGGAATTCCAGCTGGAGCCGGGCATCTACCTCGTGCAGCTGTCGGGCAACCCGGTGGAGACGGTGCGCGTGATGCTCAGCCTGAAGCCCTGAGGTGCCAGCGCGCCTAGAAGGCGCAGTTGAGGACCCATCGCCTGCCCGGGCGGTCCAGCTCGATCGTCGCGCAGCGGTCGAGCACGTCGGCCCCCACGAGAATCCAGGGCGACCGGCTGCGGCGGCCACCTTCGCGCTCGCCCTTGACGAGGATGGTGTCGGCGTCGTCGTCTTCGGTGCTCGTCCCGGCTTCGGCGCGCGCGTCGATCTCGCGCGCCTGCGCTTCGCTGATGCGGGCAGCCGGCCTCAGGAGCGGGAGGCCGAGGAGCGTGGCCCCGGGGCGGGGGGTCATTTCCTGGTAGGGAAGGCGCGTGCGCGGAATCGGGCTCCACAGGCCGACCCGGCTCGCCCGGCGCACCAGGCCTTCCGCTTCCAGCGCCGCGGCGGCGCGCGCGTTCATGATGGTGACCGGGCTGTCCGGCGCAAGGGTGACGCGAATCTTCTCGGCGCCAATGCGCGCCTCGGCATGGGGGCTGCCGGAGCCGCGGCGTGCAAGCTCGAAGGTGGCGGTGGGCGCCGGCGCGCCGCGCCGCTCCCAGACGATGCGATCGCCTTCGAAGGCGAAGATCGAAAGCACGCCGGTCTGCCGGTCGGTGATGTCGGGGTCGACCCAGGCAGTCGGGATCTTGCGCTTCTTCGCGCCGGCCACCCCGACACTGATCCGGTTGAACCGGAAGAGCGCCGAGCCGCCGGGCAGCAGCGCATTGGAAAAGCGCATCTTGCCGACGATCGGAAAGGGCTTGATGCCCGTTTCGATCGCAGGGCCGGCGTTCAGCAGCAGCGCTTCCTGGAACCCAAGCGCGACGCGCACCGGCAGCTCCGACTCACGGATGCGGACCGTGACGACCGGCTCCGGGTCGGCGACAAGGACAATGGGCTCGGCCAGAACCGGGGCGGCAGCGGCCGCCAGCAGGAGGACGGCAGTGCGCAACCCGGAACGCCGCACGGGCCTCAGCCCCCGTTGCCGCTGGCGAACTCGAGCAGCTGGACCTCGAAGACGAGAACGGCATTGGGCGGGATCACGCCATCGCCCGCGCCTTCCGCGCCGTAGGCAAGCTCCGGCGGGATGGTCACGCGGTGCTTCGCGCCGCGCTTCATGCCCTTGAGCGCCTCGGCAAAGCCGGGAATGACCTGGTCCACGTTGAAGGCAGCAGGCGTGCCACGGGCGAGCGAGGAATCGAAGACGGTGCCGTCTGTCAGTCGGCCCTCGTAGTGAACCAGCACGAAATCACCGGCGACCGGGGAGTCCCCCCCGTCGCCTGCTTCAAGCACTTCGACCTGGATGCCGCTGGGGGACACGACCACGCCCGGTTTCCTTGCATTGGCTTCAAGGTAACCGCTGGTGACCGCGGCAAGCTTTGCCGGCCCGCGCGTTCCCGCCCAGGCAAGTCCGATCATCGCAACGACACCGATGGTACCGGCCACCAGCCATTTCCCAAGGCCCGAAGGCGCCGGGCCCGGCACGCTAGCCGTCATGTGCGGGAGTCTCCCCGGGGCTCAGCGAATGCCGTCGCGCTCGGCGCGCTTGCGGTCGAGCTTGCGGGCGCGGCGGATGGCCGCCGCACGCTCGCGCGCGCGCTTTTCCGACGGCTTCTCATAGTGGCGGCGCAGCTTCATCTCGCGGTAGACACCTTCGCGCTGGAGCTTCTTCTTGAGCGCCCGAAGGGCCTGATCGACATTGTTGTCCCGAACGATGATCTGCATACGCCTCGCCAAAACCTCCTGAATCCGTTGCCGCTGCCAATCCGAAAAACAGGGCGCCACCGGCAAGGCCGGCAGCGCCAACACAAGTTTCCTTACTCCAAGTCACGGCCTGCGGCAAGCAGGCACCGGACATGTCATTCCGCTTGCCGCCATCGCCCGCTATAGGAGCGCGCGATGGCAACGCACATGGCACCGCTTCCGGACGACCCGACGATCGAGGAACTGACAGGACCGCTCGCCCGGGCTGTTGCCCGGCATGCGGCCTTCGACGGCTGGACGGCAAGGGCCGTTGCCGCGGCGGCAGCCGATATCGGGGTTGATCCAGCCATTGCCCGCCTCGCCTTCCCGGGCGGCGCGCCGGACATGATTGCCGCCTATATCCGCGCAACGGACGCAGCAATGCTCGAGGCCTGCGACACGGAGGCGTTTCGCGCGCAGAAGGTGCGCGAGAAGGTGAAGGGCGCCATCCGGACGCGGCTCGAAATGGCAGCACCCGACCGCGAGGCCATCCGCCGTGCAGCCTCCATCCTGTCGCTGCCGGGAAATGTGCCGCTTGCCACCCGGCTGACCTGGGGGACGGCGGATGCGATCTGGCGGGCAGCCGGCGATACCGCAACCGACTTCAACCATTATTCCAAGCGCGCGATTGCAGGGGCTGTCTATTCGGCAACGCTCTTCGTCTGGATGGCGGACGAAAGCGAGGGATTTGCCGACACCTGGGCCTTTCTCGACCGGCGGATCGACGGCGTGATGCGCTTCGAGAAATGGAAGGCCCGCCTGAACCGCGGCGACGGGAGCGAGCGGCTGAGCCTGGTGCGCTTCCTCGGGCGCCTGCGCTACCCCCCGGTCTGAGCTTGCCCTTCGCCCCGGCCTGGGCCACGCTGCCAGCCTGGAAGGAGAGGGACATGCGGCTTGCATTCGGGGTTCTCGTGGCGCTGGTGCTGGCGCTTCCAGCGTTGGCAGCCGATGGGTTCCAGGCCATCTATGCCGGCCAGGACGGACAGCCCGACATCCACATCGAAGTGGCGGCCAACGGGGATTTCCGGGTGGGGCCGGTATCGGGCGAGCAATATGGGATCGGGATCGGCGAGGATTTCTTCATGGTCGCGCGCGAAGGGCGGGGGCGCACACGCGTGTTCCGGGTGCAGGAGATGGCAGCTGCCATGGAGCAGGTGATGCCGCCGCAGTTCAAGGCCCTGTTCGCCGAGGCCGCGAAGGATATGACGCCCGGCGAGCTTCCGAAGATGACCCGGACGGGGAGCCGCACCATCGCCGGCTTTGAGGGCGAGGTGTGGCGCATCTCCTTTGGCAGCCCGCCCGAAGCGCGCGAAGTGGTGCTTTCGAAGGATCCGAGGCTGCGCCCGATCGGCCTTGCGATGGGCAAGTTCATCGAATCCAACATGCTGATGATGGCCCCGCTGGTCGGCGAGGCGGCAGGCGGCATGATGAAGGAGGCGCGTCAGCTGTTCGCGCTTGGCACGCCCATCGGTGGCGACGGCGGTTTCCTCCTGAAGAGCGCCGGCCCGGCGCAGGTCCCGCCCGAGCGCCTGGCGCTTCCCGCCCGGCCGATGACCCGCGACGAGCTGCTGAAGAACCTGGGAAGACCGTGAGCCCGGCCGCTTGCGGCCAGGCCTGATCGCTCCCTGACTCGGCGGCGCACCGCAGCCAGGGGAAGGTCGAGCAGCAGCGAGCCTTGCCCCATCCACGAGGCGCGCGTCCGGCCCTTTCAGCGAGTGGATGCAGGGCGCATCCTCCGGATGTCCGGCCGGATCATCCGCGCGTTCCGCGAGGCGCTGCCAGGTGGCCGGATCGGCGCACAGGCTCCCCTGGCAGACAGGCATCGCCTGCTGCGTTCGACGTCTGCCGAAAGGCCGCCAGCTTGCGTGCTGCCGCGCGATGTCCGGGCAGGTCAGCGCGGCAGGACCAGCCGCCTGCACGGCGCCGATCCGCCCCTGGCCCCGGTCGTCTAGTCGATGAGGCCGAGGAGCAGG
>JBDNCK010000010.1:0-15041 GCA_046719675.1 Sphingomonadaceae bacterium
CTTCGGCAAAGTCAGCGGTGCGGCCGGCTTCCAGCTGGTTGCGGCGCTCCACCATCAGCGCCTCGGTCAGCGTCCTGTCCATGCAGTCGCGGATGCCCTGGCGGATGAGGGTGAGTGCACGCGTCGGGCCAGCGGCGAGCCTTGCTGCAATTTCGCGCGCGCGCGGCATCAGCTCGGCATCGTCCACCACTTCCGACACGAGGCCCCATTCGAAGGCCTGCTCGGCCGGAATCCGTTCGCCCAGCATCATCATGCGCGTCGCCCGGGCGCGGCCGACCATGCGCGGCAGCATCCAGGTGGACCCGACATCCGGCACCAGCCCGATGTTGACGAAGGCCTGCAGGAAATAGGCAGAGCGCGCCGCCACGATCACGTCGCCGGCCAGCGCATAGGAACAGCCGGCGCCCGCTGCCGCGCCATTGACGGCGGTCACGAAGGGAACCGGCAGGGCAAACAGGCGCTCGAGCAGCACGTTGAAATGGGTTTCCAGCACCTTGCCGGCATCGACCGGGCCGGAGCGGCCGCCGCCGGACGCGCCGGCGCCACCGCCTGCCAGGTCGGCGCCCGAGGAAAAGCCGCGGCCCGCACCCGTCAGCAGCAGGCAGCGCGCGCTGCTGGTGCCGTCGCGGATCTGGTCGACGGCGTCGATCATTTCCTCGATGACGCCGGTGTGGAGCGCGTTCAGCCGCTCCGGCCGGTTGATGGTGAGCGTGGCAACCCCGTCTTCCTCGCTCCAGAGAATATGCTCGAATGCCATGGCGTCCTCCGTGGCGGCCGGCTTAGGGGCGCGGGCGCTCGGCGTCCGCTCGGCAAATGGCGAGGTCCGTCCCCGGGTCTGCCTGAGGGTCTGCGTGCGGGTCTGCGTGAGGGTCTGCTGGGGGGGCCGCCGGGGGACCGCCCGAGGATCACCTCCGGGCCGAGACGGACAGGAAGGCCGGCGGACCGGAATCACCGAAGCCGGGGCCGGAGGGCGGCTCGCGCTCGTCCCCGCCGCTGGCATCGCGGCGCCGCTGCCGATCCTGCTGCGCCGTTTGCCTCTGGGCCGGAGGCGCGTCATGCCGGGCCGGGGCGGGCGTCTTGCGTGCCTTCGGCCGGGACTGGCGCTCGTCCGGTTCGCGCGCCTTCGCCGGCCGGTCCCGCCCGCGCGGCTCCCGCGGCTCCCGCGGCTTTCGCGCAGGCGCGGGCTCTCCCGGCAGCGGCCCGAGCCGCGGAATCGCGATCCCGGTCAGCTTCTCGATGGCAGCAATTGCCTCGGCATCCTCCGAGGTCGCGAGCGTGATGGCCGTGCCCGACTTCCCCGCCCGGCCGGTGCGGCCGATCCGGTGGACATAGTCATCCGGATGCCAGGGCACGTCGAAGTTGAACACATGGCTCACGCCCTTGATGTCGAGGCCGCGTGCCGCGACGTCGGAAGCCACCAGGATCGCGATCTCGCCGGCCCGGAAACGCTCGAGTTCGCGGATCCGGTCAGCCTGCTCCATGTCGCCGTGGATCTGGCCGGCGGCGAAGCCATGGCGCTTCAGGCTCTGGCAGAGTTCGCGCACCGTCGTCTTGCGGTTGCAGACAGCCATCATCTTCTGCACGCTGCCGTCTGCGAGCAGGGCACGCAGGGCCGCACGCTTGGCATGGGGGGCAGAGTCCACGGTGATGAGCTTCTGGTCGATGTCCGTGTTGGCCGTCGCCGGCCGGCTGACTTCCACGCGCCTGGGATCGCGCATGAACTGCCTGGCGAGCTTCTCGATCGGCGGCGGCATCGTCGCGGAGAAGAGCAGCGTCTGCCGGTCGGCGCGGATGAGCGTGCAGATCCGCTCGACATCGGGGATGAAGCCCATGTCGAGCATCCGGTCTGCCTCGTCGATCACGAGGATCTCCACCCCCGACATCAGGATGCGGCCCCGCTCATGCTGGTCGAGCAGCCGGCCGGGCGTTGCGATCAGCACATCGACGCCTTTCTCGAGCGCCTTGTCCTGGTCCCCGAAGGCAACGCCCCCGATGAGGAGCGCCATCGAAAGCTTGTGGTACTTCCCGTATTTCTCGAAATTGTCGGCGACCTGCGCTGCCAGCTCGCGGGTCGGCTCGAGGATCAGCGAGCGCGGCATCCGCGCCCGGGCGCGCCCCTGGGACAGCACGTCGATCATGGGCAGCACGAAGCTGGCGGTCTTGCCCGTGCCGGTCTGCGCAATGCCGACGAGATCGTTTCCCATCAGGATTTTCGGGATGGCCGCGGCCTGGATCGCAGTCGGCTCGGTGTAGCCGGCGTCGGTGACGGCCTTGAGCAGGGGCTCGGACAAAAGCAGGTCGGAAAATGGCAAGCGCGGCCCCTTGGCAGGCGGGAAAGCGCGCGAGGCTATAGGCGGGTCGGCGCGAAAGGGAAAGGCCGGGCGCCTGCTGGCTGCCCGGCCCCTTCCATGCGCGGGGATGTCGGACCCGCGGTCTAGAAGCTGCCGCCGACCGCGATGCCGAAGCGGCGCGGCTCAAGGGTGAAGATGTTGGTGAACAGGCCCGAGGAGGGGTCGGTCACATACTGGCCGGTGATGCCGTCGGAGTTGAAGGCATTCTGGACGAAGCCGCGGATGAAGAACCGGTCTCCCGGCGAGTTGAACTGCACCTGTGCATTGACGATCTGATAGGAGGGAATGCGGTCGATCGGCAGGTTGAACGAGCGCGAGAAGGTCTCGCCCGTCAGGCGATAGTCGCCGCGGATGAGCACATTCCACTCGCCGATCGGGAACGTATACTGACCGCCCAGCGAGAGCGTGACCGTCGGCGCATTGGGCAGCCGGTTGCCGGCAAGATCGACATCGATGCCCGCCGGGAGAATGCCCGATTCGTCCGCCGTGAACGGCACCCCTGCGCCCAGCGCGGCATCCCGCAGCGCGTTGCAGAGCGAAAAGGCGCCCGTCGTGTTGGTCGCCGGGACGGGAACCGGGCCCTGCAGGCCCAGCGCCTGGTTGAAGGCGGCAACAAAACCGTTGGCGAGCGCCGGATTGTTCTTCACCTGGAACACGCAGTTTGCGCCACCGGCCAGATCCTTGATGATGACGGCATCGTTGACGCCGCCGGAAGGATCCCGGACGTCGATCAGCTGCAGCTCCTTGATCTTGGTCTTCAGCCAAGAGACATTGGCGTTGAACAGCCACCTTTGGGTGGGGGCAACCACGAACTCGCCCTCGATCCCGAAGATGCTGGCGTCCGTGTTGTCGTTGAAGCTCGTGCGGTTGATGATCCGGGAAAGCTGCAGGCCCTTGTAGTCGTAGTAGAAGCCGGTGAGATTGGCCTGCAGCACGCCACCCTTGAAGCGGTTCTTGGTACCGATTTCGAAGGCGTTGATGAACTCGGGCTGGTAGACGGACGGCGCCGTGAACAGGGTCGGGTCGAACGGCGGGTTGATGCCGCCCGACTTGTAGCCACGCGAATAGGAGAAATAGACGAGCGTGTCGTCCGAGAAGCTGGTCGTCGGACGCCAGTCGACGACGGCCCGGCCGGTCACCGCGTCGAAGCGGGCCTCGGCCTCGCGGAAGGGCTGCGCGCCCGGCCGGCTCGGGTCGGCGTCGAAGGCGGCCTGGAAGATCGGGGTCTGCGTGAAGTCCGGCGTGCCATAGGGAATCGGCAGGTTGAACAGGAGCGTCCGGTCGCGGACGAACTTCTTGTCGTTGGAATAGCGCAGACCGCCGGTGAACCGGAGATTGTCGGTTACATCATAATAGACTTCGCCGAAGATTCCGAAGCTCTTCAGCTTGTAGAGATCCGTCTCGGAGTTGAAGAAGGGCGACGCAAGGCCCTGGGTGGGACCGCCATTGGCCGCACCGAGCACGATCGCGCCATAATCAAGGCTCGCCGAGTTCACGAAATAGTCGGAATCCGTTGCCTTCCCCTGCAGATAGATGCCGCCGAGAAGGAAGTTGAACGGTCCGTCGAACTTGGAGTCGAAATGGACTTCAGCCGACCAGCTTTCACTCCTGATCCCGCTTTCGTCGAAGTTGGTGTCGATTCCCGCGCAGCGGTCGATCTCGTTGTTGATGAAGCCGACATAGCGGCGGCTTGGTGCCGACACACAGATCGTGTTACCCTGGAACAGGCGGGCCGCGCCGGCGGCGAACAGCGGGAAGTTGCGCAGGTTGAAGATGCCCGAACCCGGCCCGAAATCGAGCGGGTCGCCGACAGCGAGGTTATAGTCGGTGCGCGAGCGGACCCGGCTGGTGTTCCAGCCGCCCGAGACGTTCATGGTCAGCCAGTCGCCGATGTCCTGGATCCCCTTGAACTGGACCCAGCTTTCGCCCGAGCTGTAGGTCGGCTCATAGTCGATGTTGACCTGGCGGACACTGCGCGGGTTGACCGACTGCGAATAGGCGTCGGGACCATACACACTGCCGATGCCGAAGGGGGCAAGCGCCCCGCCCGAGATGGCCCCGAAGAATTCGCGGCTGGAAATCGTGCCACCCAGCGTCGCATTGCCGTTCAGCGTCTCGAAGGCGAGCCGGTCGGGCAGGCAGCCCAGCACACCGGTCGGGTCGCGGTGACACAGCTGCTTCTGGATCCGGGAGCGGTTGCTGTCTTCCGAGAAGTGATATCCGATGATGTCGATCGTGGTCCGCTCCGACGGTTGCCATCGGATGGTGCCGCGCGCGGCCCACTGGTCGCGGCCGTCGATCCGGTTGCCGGTGAAGAGATTCTCGATGAAGCCGTCGCGCTTCAGGTAGGTGCCGGCCAGCCGCACGCCGAGCGTGTCGGTGATGGGAAGGTTGAACATCGCCTCGGCGCGCAGGCTGTCGTAATTGCCATATTCCACCACCGCGCGCCCGCTCATCCGGTTGAGATCGGGCCTTGCCGTGATGAAGTTCAGCACGCCCGACGTCGCGTTGCGGCCGAACAGCGTGCCCTGCGGGCCGCGCAGCACTTCGATCCGGTCCATGTCGAAATAGTCGGTCTCGAAGAGCCGCGTGGCCGATTGCGGAATGTCGTTGATGTGGATGCCGAGCGAGGTGTCGCCCGAGGTGGCAACGGCTGCATCGCCGACCCCGCGGATGGTGAAGTTGGAGCCGGTGAAGTTGCCCTTGGTGAAGGTGACGTTGGGCAGGGAGAGCTGGAGATCGGAGGTGTTGTTGATCTGCGCGCGTTCCAGCGCCTCGGCCGAGAAGGCGGAAATGGCAATCGGCACATCAATCAGGCTCTGCGCCTGCCGCTGTGCCGTCACGATGATGTCCGCGACCCCGCCGAAGGCATCCGCCTGCTGCGCGGACGCAGCCGTCGCTGCGAGCGCAAGCGAGGAGACCGCGCCGACCAGCGCCACCCGATGAGCCGAAACACGCATCCCCAGTCTCCCTCTCCCATGCCACGACCGGCCAGGCGCCGGCGTCTGTCCGAGGGGGATCCCTGGCTTTCCATTCTTGCGCCCGGCGATTGCTCCCTCAAGCGATCGCCGGCCGCGCCTATCCTCCCCAGGACACTCGCATCAAATCAGGCACGCTCGGGCTTGTCCAGCAATCGGCATGGCAAACGGCGGCCGCAACTGACTGCGCGAACGCATGTTGCACGCCCGCCACAGCTGCTATTGAGAGGTTGCTCCGCGGTCAGCGGACGCGTCGCATCGGCGCGATCGCCCGGATGCGGCAGCTGCCGCCCGCGCGCCCCATCAGGGCATCGCGCGACGCGCAGATCTGCCCCGCATCGTCGGCGCGATAATAGAAACCGCCATAGTAGGAGAGATGCGGACAATCCTCGGCGAAGGTCAGCTGGAAGCGGCGGCCGGCGCGGTCGTAGATCTCGAGCCGGCGCGGATCGATGACGATGGCGCCGGCAATCCCGGCAGTGTCGATGCACAGCCGGCGGTCGGCCTTGCCGGGCTTCCACTCTTCCCTTGCCGAACCGGGATCCATCGGCCGCGTGGGGATCGGCTTAACCTGGGCAGGCGCAGGCGCCGCGCTCAGCAGGGCAACGAGCGCTGCCAGGCAACAGGGTCCGCGCACCATGCCGGACGGTTCCCGTGACGGCATTGAATGGCAACTGAACCGGGTGCCGCCCCGCTTCCGGTCAGCGCGCCGGCTTCTCGAACAGGAGGGTCATCCGGTCGCTTTCGCCGATTGCCAGATACTTCTCGCGATCCTGGTCCTTGAGCGCGAGCGTCGGCGGCAGGGTCCAAACGCCCTGCGGCCAGTCTGCCGTGTCCTTCGGATTGGCGTTGATCTCGGACCGACCGACCAGCCGGAACCCGGCCTTCTCGGCAAGGGCAATGACCTGGCTTTCCTTGATGTAGCCGCCCTGCATCGGGCCGGGCAGCGGCTCCCGGTCCTCACGCTGGCGATGCTGCTCGATGCCGAGCCGGCCGCCGGGCTTGAGCACCGTGTAGAAGGCGGCGAAGGCCTCGTCGGCAAGGTTGCGCCCGATGAGCCCGTGCATCGCCCGGAAGGTGACGACGAGATCGACGCTGTTGGGCGCGGCCATCGAGGCCATGATTCCGGGCCCGAAGTTGGCAACCGTCACATCCCCATAGAGGTCGCGATTGGCGAAGCGCGCAGCAAAGGCGTCGCGCGCCGCCTTCGCCTCGGGCGAGGCGTCCGGATTGTTGAAGGCGGCGATGTAGCGGCCGCGCGCGCGCAGCGCCGGTGCGAGGATCTCGGTGTACCAGCCGCCGCCCGGTGCGATCTCGACCACGGTCATGTCCGGCCGGAAGCCGAAGAACAGCAGCGTTTCCTTCGGGTTCCGATACTGGTCGCGGGCACGGTCGGCCTCCGAGCGGTGGGCGCCGGCAATGGCCGCCTCCAGCGCGGCAGCCGCGGCGGGATCGGCAGCCGGGGCGGCGTCTTGTGCAGGCGCAGCCGAGGCTGCAAGGGCAGCAAGGGAAACGGCAAGGGCAAATGTGCGCAGCATCGAGACCTCCGGTTGTCGCCTGCGCCCGGACATAGGCTCCTGAAGCGGCGAGGCAACCCCTGATGGACCGGATTCCGCCATTGCTCGCTGCCTTCACGGCCCTTGCAGGGGCCGTCGCGGTGCTCGCCATGCTGGCCGACCGGCGGCGCGGCATCGGCCGCCTTTCTTTCCTGCCGTGGGATTTCGTGATGGTGGGCGCAGCACTCCTGTTCCTGATCCTGCTGGTGCGCGCGATCGGCTTCTGGATGTCGGCCTAGTCCTCGAGCCGGAAGGTGACCGTGGTTACCACGCGGACCTTCTGGTCGGGCGTGTCGGTGCCCGGCCCCAGATCCCCGTCGCGGCCGGTGATCGTGAACAGGCCCTGGGTCGCCGTCTGGATTCCGCCCACTTTCGTGCCCGAATCGGCGGCGAACTGGTCGGCTGCTTCCCGCGCGGCCCTGGTTGCTTCTGCGATCATCTCGGGTTTCACGTCATTCAGGCGTGTGAAGCTGTAGGTGAGGCCGCCGGCGCCATCGGAATCCAGTGCAACACCGGCGCGGATGATCTCGGCCTGGCTGGCAAAGGCCTGCTGCATGCGCGCGATGTCGTTGGTGCGGGCCTGGAAGCGCTGGCGCAGGCTGATGTTGAGGACGCCACGGCTCCCGTCGTACCACTGGCTCACGCCCGAGCCGCGCACGCTGATCTCGGCGGGCGAGAATCCGTTCTTCTGGAGGAAGGTCCGGATCGTCTCGGCGTCGCGATCGGCGCGCGCCTGGACGCTGGCAAGATCATTGCCGTTGGTCTGGGTCGCAATCGTCCAGGTGGCAAGGTCGGCCAACACGTCGCGCTCGGCCACGCCCCGCACGGTCACCGTCGGCACGTCCTGCCGCACCTTGGCCACGCCCTGCCCGACGGCAAGGCCGGCAAGCACCAGCCCCAGGGCCACCAGCCCCCCGGCCACCATGACGCCTGCGCGCGCTTCCATCGCCATCCCCTGCCAGCGCCTCGCCATAGCCGGGCCCGAGCGCTACAGCCAGAGCCATGCCGCTTGCCGACTTCCGCTTCCGCTTCGCCAAGCGGGTCCGCTATGGCGAGATCGACGCGCAGGGCGTCGTCTATTTCGCGCGCTATCTCGACTATGCCGACATCGGGGTGGTGGAATACTGGCGCGCGGCCGGCATCTTCGCGCACACCGGGATCCTCGGCGGCGAGGCCGAGTTCCACGTGGTGCGCGCCGAGGTGGACTATCGCGCCCCCATGCTGCTCGACGAGGAAATCCTGATTGCCGCGGCCTGCACGCACATCGGGCGAACCTCGGCGCGCTTCTCCTGCGAGCTCCACGGGCTTGCAAACGGGCAGGGGCAGGACGACCTTCGCGCCAGGATCGAACAGGTGCAGGTGCATGTCGCCGAGGCGCGCGGCGCTCCGGCTCCCGTTCCGGACTGGATCGTCACCTGTTTCGAGGCCTTCGAAGGCCGCAAGCTGAGGACTGCTGCATGAAATATCTCCACACGATGATCCGCGTCTCCGACCCGGAGGAAACCATCCGCTTCTTCGAACTGCTCGGGCTCAGGGAGCTGCGCCGCTACGACAACGAGGCCGGCCGGTTCAGCCTCATCTTCCTGGCGGTGCCGGGCAACGAGGAAGCGCAGATCGAGCTGACCCACAACTGGGACGAAAAGGGCTACACGGGTGGGCGGAACTTCGGCCACCTGGCCTATGCCGTCGATGACATCTACGCGACGTGCGACCGGCTGGCAGCCAATGGCATCACCATCAACCGCCCCCCGCGCGACGGGCGCATGGCATTCGTGAAGACGCCCGACGGGATTTCGGTCGAGCTGCTGCAATCGGGCGAGGCCTTGGCACCGCGCGAGCCCTGGGCGTCGGCGCCGAATATCGGAAGCTGGTAGCCCCGGCGGCTGACCCCCGGGGATTTTGTGAGGGGGCGCGCGTTCGCGCGTCTGCGCAGGAAGAAGGCCCGCGCCGCGCCGACGGGACAGGCTGCCGTGCCGGGTTCCGCGGCGCGCGGGGATGACAACCGGCCCGGCAGCCGGCGCGGGTGGCGCAACCCCCCGGCCTGAGGCTATGGAAGAGAGATGGCACCCGTCATCCGCGTCCCTGCCCTGTCCGACAATTATGTCTGGCTGTTTGGCTATGCTCCGGGCGTATGCGCCGTCATCGATCCGGCGGTTGCCGAGCCGGTGCTCGACGCTGCGCGCGCAGCAGCTGGCCATCACCCACATCCTGAACACCCACTGGCACCCGGACCATGTCGGCGGCAATGCCGCCATCAAGGCGGCCACGGGCTGCACCATCATCGGCCCGGCGCGCGAGGCCGCGCGGATTCCGGGGATCGACCGGCCGGTGGACGAGGGCGATACCGTGGAGCTTGGCGCGCATTCGGGCCGGGTGCTCTTCGTCGGCGCGCATACGGCCGGCCACATCGCCTATCATTTCCCGTCTGCCGATGCGCTCTTCTGCGGCGACACGCTGTTCGCCATGGGCTGCGGCCGCCTCTTCGAGGGAACGGCCGAAGACATGTTCGCAGCGCTCGGCAAGCTCAAGGCCCTGCCGCCCGACACCCATGTCTATTGCGCGCATGAATATACGCTCGCCAATGCGCGCTTTGCCATCACGGTCGAGCCCGACAATCCCGCGCTGCAGCAACGCCATGCCGAGGTCAGGGCCGCACGCGCCGCGGGGAAGCCGACGGTTCCCTTCCGGCTTTCCGAGGAGCTGGCGACCAACCCCTTCATCCGGGCAGCAACGGCAGCCGAGCTGGGCGAGCGGCGGAGGGCCAAGGATGCGTTCTGAAGCGCTGCTGCTGCTCGCCCTGCTCGTCCCGGCGCCGGTCACAGCCGCGGAGAAGCTCGACGAGGCCGACCGGATCGCCGCCCTTCCGGCCTCTGGCCCGGCCCGCCGCTGTCTTGCCCTGCCCGACATCCTCGAGACCCAGCCGGTCGATGGCTCGATGCTGCTGGTGCGCGAAGGGGCAGCGCGCTGGTATCGCAACCGCCTTCCCGACCATTGCGGCATCCTGCGCCCCACCCGCCTGATTGCCTGGCGCGCGGCCCAGGGCGTGGTGTGCGAAGGGGATGTGTTTGATGTCGTCGAGCCCGCCAGCCGCATGCGCTATGGCAACTGCCTGCTCGGGCCGTTCGAGCCGGTGCCCTATGGCGAGACGGAGAAGAAGTAGCCGCGCGGCTTGACAGGCCGGGCAAGCGCGCGCCTTGAGCGCGGCCCATGATCGTCACCCGCTTCGCGCCTTCCCCCACCGGCCGCCTGCATGTCGGCAATGTCCGCACCGCGCTGCTCAACTGGCTGCTGGCGCGCAAGGAAGGCGGCCGCTTCCTGCTGCGGCTCGACGATACCGACACCGCGCGCTCGACCGAAGCCTTCGCGCAGTCCATCCGCGACGATCTCGCCTGGCTCGGGATGGTCCCCGATGCCGAATTCCGCCAGTCCGACCGGCTCGACCGCTATGAGGCAGCGCTCGCGCAGCTGGCGCAATCGGGCCATGCCTACCGCGCCTACGAGACGCCCGAGGAGCTGGAGCTCAAGCGCAAGATCCAGCTCTCGCGCGGGGCTCCCCCCGTCTATGACCGGGCGGCGCTTGCTCTCACGGAAGCCGACCATGCCCGCCTTGCCGAACAGGGCGTGGCGCCCGTCTGGCGCTTCCGCCTTTCGCCGGAGCTTCCCCACCAGTGGGAGGACCTGGTGCGCGGGGTCTCCCACATCGATCCGGCCTCGCTCTCCGATCCCGTCATCCGCCGCGCGGACGGCTCCTGGCTCTACATGCTGCCGTCGGTCGTCGACGACATCGACATGGGCGTGACGCATGTGCTGCGCGGCGAGGACCATGTGACGAACACCGGGGTGCAGCTGCAGATGTTCGCAGCCCTTGGCGCGAAGCCGCCGGCCTTCGGCCATGCCCCGCTGCTCACAGGGGTGGAAGGCAAGCTCTCCAAGCGCCTGGGGTCGATCGGGGTGGCGGACTTCCGCGATGCCGGGATCGAGCCCATCGCCGTCAAGGCGCTGCTCGCCCGGCTCGGCACCAGCCAGGCGGTCGAACCGGTGATTTCCGACACGCCGCTCCTGGAAAGCTTCGATCTTGCCCATCTGGGCCGGGCGCACCCGCGCTTCGACGAGGCGGAGCTCGCCAGCCTCAATGCGAAGATCCTGCACATGCTCCCCTTCGAGGCCGTCCGCGATCGCGTCCGCCTGTCGGAGGCACAGTGGCTTGCGGTGCGCGGCAATCTCCGCACGCTTGCCGAAGCCGAGGAATGGCAAGCGATATTCGCCGAGGACGACCTCCCGCGCGCCCATGCGCCGGATGCCGGCTATCTGTCGCAGGCAGCAGACATTCTGGAAGGCCTTCCCATGGGGGCGGAGACCTGGGGGCAGCTGACGGCGGACCTCAGGGCGCGCACCGGGCGCAGGGGAAAGGAGCTCTTCATGCCGCTGCGCCTCGCGCTCACGGGCCGCGACTCCGGCCCCGACATGGCCGAGCTCCTCCCGCTTATCGGCAAGGAACGCGCGCTTGCCCGCCTGCGCGGCTGATGCCGCCCGCCCCTGTCGGCCCCTCCAGGGTCCGTCCCCCGGAACTCAATCCCAGGCCAGGCGATAGTGGCGCGGAAAGGGTGCGGCCTCGGGCGGCGCCTCGGCCCGCAGCCCGGGTCTTGCAAGAAGCGGCAGCAGCATGGCGGGCAGGATCGCGCGGTTGATCCGGTCGCCCCAGCAGCGGTGCAGCCCGGTGCCCCACAGCTGGTAGACCTCCCAGGGTCGCCCCGGGCGGAAGGAGTCCGGCTCCTCGACGACGGCGCCGTCATGCATGGCCGACAGGTTGGCGGCGAGCACCATCCGCCCCCGTGGCACCTCGGTGTTGCCCAGCCGCACGTCGCGCGCGGCGCGGCGATAGATGACGGGATTGGCCGGCGAAAAGCGCAGCGCCTCGAAGAGATACTGGCCCACCCGTTCCTCGTCGCCGGCAAGGGCTGCGCGCTCGGCGCCCTTGAGCGGCCCCGGGCGCCGCAGCAGCTCCTCCACCGCCAGCACCGACGCCTTGGAGAGGGTTGGGATGGCGCCGATCAGGATTCCCAGAATCTGCGTGCGCACGCCGTCGGCATCGAAGGCCGGATCGCCCGCAGCCCCGCGCGCCAGCGCCCGGCCGAGCAGCGTCTCGGGGCCTGCCGTCCGGTGGCTGGCATCGATTGCGGCATTCACCCGTTCCCTGGCGTCCATGGCGTCGCGGGTGACTGCCGGATCGGCGCCAAGGTCGGAAAAGAGGAAATGGAACAGGATGGTGGCATCCGCGATCAGCTGCGGCAGCGACAGCCCGCCGGTCACGCCAAAATAGTGCTGCACCATGAGCGCCGGGATCCGCGCGGAAAGATCGGGCGGCAGGTCGATCCGGCCATGTCCCGCTGCGACGGCATGGGCTGCTTCCGCCCTTGCCATGGCCAGCACGCCTGCGAGATCTTCCGGCTTCACGATGGCAGCCATCGCGGCCGTATCGCGGCGATACTGCGCACCGTCCTGCAATCCCAGGAAGAAGTCCCGCCCGCCCGTCAGCATCCGCATCCTGGCGCCATAGACGACTTCGAAATCCGCCTCGCGCGAGAGCACCTCATGATAGTCGGCCGCGCGCGTGACTAGCAGCGTGCCGTCCCCCTCATAGCAGGCGACGAGATTCTGCCTGAGGGTCAGATGCGGTTGCGCAAGGCGCAGCACCGCCATGGCCGCGCGCTGGCCCTCCGGCTGGGTGAGGGCGGCCTGGACGCGCTGCCTCCAGCCGCCCCTGGCAGCGAGGAACAGCCGCCCCATCGTCGAGACACCGTCCACGGCGGCGCGGAACCGGCCGCTCATGTCGGATCCACGAGCCCCTGGCCGATCATCCGGAGCGCCGTCATCGACGGCTGGAAGAAATAGTCGCCGCCCCTTGTCGTCACGAACGGGCGCAGGCCGCCCGCGATGAAGGGGGGTTTCGCGGGATCCTCGCTGGCGATCACGAAGCGCCCGCCTTCCCGGTGCGCGCCGACGATGGGGCAGCTGTCGTTGCCGGCATCGAAGTCCAGCCCATAGTTCAGCCACTGCTGCTGCACGAACTCGAACTGGCGGAACAGGTCCGCGCAATAGGCAAGCAGCACGATGCCATGCTCGCCGTCAGGGTCGTGCCGGTCGCCATAGGGAAGGCCGCGCCGGAGGATCCGCCGACGGTTGTTGAGCGCCGTGCCCAGCCGCCCTTCCGGCTTCTCGGCATCCCACAGCGGGTCGAGCGCATCGCGCGTGTTGGAGCGGCGGATGTGCGCCGTCACCGGGCATTTGAGGCCGGAGCGATCCTCCCGATAGCCGAACTCGGTCAGATAGGCCGTCTGCTCCGCCCGGCTCATGGCGGCAAGCTTCGCCCGGGCTTCCTGCCACTGGCTCCAGGTGGAGGCGCGCACCAGCGGCACGCCATCCCGCCAGCGACCGGCCATCTTGGCAAGCAGGGTCTCGCGCGCCTGCTCGAGGTCGGGAATGCCCCACACGCCGGCAAGCAGGGCCGCGCGGCTTTCGACCCAGTCGTCCCAGGCGACAAGATCCTGGTGGAGCTTGCGGTAGCAGAAGAAGGTGCCGTTGCGCGCGAAGTCGAGCGGCATCGGCATCCCGGCCACTTCCTGCGATTCGTCCGGCCAGCCGAGAATGAATTCCCCGGTGGCGAGCGGCCGCCAGGTGCCGGCACCGTCCATCGCGCCCTGGCCCCGGCACTTCTGCCATTCCGCCCCGCCAGGATACTGGCCGAGGAAGACCGGATCGCCGATGGCATCGTTGAAGCCGAAATGCTCGGTGGGAAGCGGGCCCGTCGCACCGTCGGGATAGGGGCCATAGAGGGCGGAAAGCGCCTGGAAGCGGGGATCGGCGCCGCGATGGCCCTCGAGCAGCACGACACCGCCCTCGGTCTGCGCCAGCAGCGCGAGCAGCTGTTGGGTTGCCGTCTCGAGGCGTGGATGGGGCTGGCCGCTGCCATCGTCCTGCGCGTTCAGCATCACGAGGATGTGCACGGCCTGCCCCTCGCCCGGCTGCCAGACCGGATCCCAGTTGGCGATCCGGTTGGGGCCGATGTCATCGCCCAGCACGGCGTCGCGCCGGGCCATGCCGTCGATGAACTCCTCCGGGAAGCCGCGCAGCGTCCGCCGCGGCACCTCCAGCGCGAACAGGCCCCAGAAGGTGAAGGCGATGTTCATGGTGACGACGGGACGCGGCATCTGGCCTTCGCGCACAGGGCTTCCCGGGTCCGCCCATTCCAGCGCGGGCGTCACATGCGGGCGCAACCGCTCGAGGAACCATCGGCCGGCGTCCGCCCGCTTCACCTGCAACAGCAGGAAGCGCCCCTTGGGATAGCCGCGCTTGCCATAGGCGCGCAGCACCCCGCCCTGGATGTCGCCGCGCTCGAGGCAGACGGGCGCGGAGGCCGTCATCGCTTCATGCCCTCGACCTGGCCAATGACGGGCGGCTCCTGGTGCACCCAGTCGGAGCGGATCACGCCGGGCCGCTGGGTCGGGCGTTCGGGATCCTCCGGCCGCACGACGGAGAGGAACTGCGCGAAGGCGGCATGGCGTTCGGCCCGTCCCATTGCCTGCGCCTGCTCGACGAAGAGGGCGAACCACTGCTGCACATGGAGCGCCTTGAGCACGCTCGGCAGGTCGCTGTCGGGCGCCGGCGGGAAGGGCCTGCGGCCCACACCGTCGAGGTGGCGGATGGCCCCCCAGGCCGCAAGCGCAAGGGCGAGCGGCAGCGCCCACAGCAGATGGGCAGGCGCCAGCAGCTTCCAGGCGAGGATGGCCACGGCGAGCAGGAAGAGGAGAATGGCAAGGCCGAGCATGGCCAGGTTCGCGCCCTTGAGCGGCGGACGGCCGTCCCAATAGTCGTTGAAGCTCATCGTCGTCTCGAGCTGGCAGCGCTTGACATAGCGGGCGAAGGAGGGGCCGTCGGTCACGCCGTCGAAGCCGTGGCAGTGGGCGAACACTGCCTCCAGCTCGGCCCGGCTGGTCCGCCACAGGCCCTCGGCCCAGCTGGCGATACCCTGGTCGGCCTCGTCCGGGCGGCGGTCGATGTCGGCGGAAAGGGCAAGCCATGGCCGGGCGAGCGTGTCGAAGCTTTCGTGGACCGCGATGTCACGGGCCCTGAGACAAGGAAGGATCGAGCGCACGGCG
>JBDNCK010000098.1:0-6657 GCA_046719675.1 Sphingomonadaceae bacterium
GCACGGCCGCGAAATGGATGCGCAGCGTGCGATCCGGAATGCGACAATCCTCACCAGCATCGATGACCCGTTGCGCCGGGTCGTTGTCCCGTTGCTGTCCGGGTTATTCCGTTGCTCAAGCGCGACGAAGCGTTAACTATACGCCAGTCCGGCTTTTCATGCGGCAAAATGGCTGGTTGCTTCTCGTCTACTTTCGCGTGCTGCCTGACTGGCAGGAAGAGTGTTTTCGCGGACCCAGGCTCATCGACATTTCGTGCCACAAGTGGTCCGCCTGACGTCAGGCGGACCGCAAGGCGTCAAGCCATTTCGGCGATGCGCTTGCGCCACTGGTCGGGGCCCGACTGGTGCACGCTTGTCCCGCTTGCGTCGACGGCCACGGTCACCGGCATGTCCTGGACCGTGAACTCGTAGATCGCCTCCATGCCAAGATCCGCGAAGGCAACCACCCGGGCCGCCCGGATGGCGCGCGACACGAGATAGGCTGCGCCACCAACCGCCATCAGATAGGCCGCGCCGGCCGCGCGGATTGCCGCGATGGCGCCCGGCCCCCGTTCGGCCTTGCCCACCATGGCAAGAAGGCCCTGGTCCAGCATCATCTTCGTGAACTTGTCCATGCGCGTGGCCGTCGTCGGGCCGGCTGGCCCCACCACCTCGTCGCGCACCGGGTCCACCGGCCCGACATAGTAGATGACCCGGCCCGCGAAGCTGACGGGAAGCGGCTCGCCCTTCGCCAGCATGTCGGCGATGCGCTTGTGCGCCGCATCGCGCCCCGTGAGCATCTTTCCCGAAAGCAGCAGCCGGTCCCCCGGTTGCCAGCTCGCCACTTCCGCGGGCGTCAGCGTGTCGAGGTTCACCCGGCGGGCTTCCGGGCTCGGCTTCCAGTCCACCTTCGGCCAGCGGCCGAGGTCAGGCGCCGGGAGATAGGCCGGGCCGGACCCGTCGAGGCGCACATGCGCATGCCGCGTCGCTGCACAGTTGGGAATCATCGCAACGGGCTTGGAGGCCGCATGCGTTGGCCAGTCGAGGATCTTCACATCGAGAATCGTCGCAAGACCGCCCAGCCCCTGCGCCCCGATGCCAAGCGCATTCACCCGGTCGAAGATCTCGATGCGCATCTCCTCGATGGCCGACCGAGGCCCGCGCGCCTTCAGTTGCGCCATGTCGATGGGCGCCATCAGCGCTTCCTTGGCAAGGAGGGCGGCCTTCTCGGCCGAGCCGCCGATCCCGATGCCCAGCATGCCCGGCGGGCACCAGCCGGCGCCCATCGTCGGCACCGTCCGTTCCACCCAGTCGGGGATCGAGTCGCTCGGGTTCAGCATCGCGAGCTTCGACTTGTTCTCGGAGCCGCCTCCCTTGGCTGCGAGCGCGATGTCGAGCCCGTCGCCTTCCACGAGCTCGACATGGACGACGGCAGGCGTGTTGTCCCGCGTATTCACCCGGCTGCCGGCCGGGTCGGCCACGATCGAGGCGCGCAGCGGATTGTCCGGGTCGCGATAGGCCCGGCGCACGCCCTCGTCGATCATCTGCTGGAGGGTCATGGCGCCATCCCAGTGCACGCCCATGCCCACCTTCACGAAGGCAACCACGATGCCCGTGTCCTGGCAGATCGGCCGATGGCCTTCGGCGCACATGCGGCTGTTGGTCAGAATCTGGGCGATCGCATCTTTGGCGGCCGGGCTTTCCTCTGCGGCATGGGCCGCAGCGAGCGCCTCGATATAGTCGGCCGGGTGATAGAAGCTGATGTGCTGAAGGGCGTCACGCACCGTTTCGATAACGTCCTCGCTCCGGATGAGGGGCATGGCGGCTGGCTCCTTGGCTTTGGCATCGTCCTAGCCAAGCATCGCAGGCAAGGAAAAGGGGGCCGCAGGCATGGCTGGCGTCAATTTCCGCTTGCGCCTTTCCACCGGTTTGGCACTATCCCTTGTTGTTGGGGGACGTCTTCACCTCTACCGATAGTGTTCGGTGGCAGGCGAATGGGCGTCAGGGGCTGGCCGGGCCCATGTGCTTGTGCTAGCTTTCCCGGTTCGCCACGCGCGCCGGTTCGAGAGAGGGGAAGAGGATGGAATTCGCACGTTCGCAAGAGGCTCCGCCGCCGGCTGCTGCACCCGATTCGGGATCGCGCGCCGTTTATGCGCCGCGCTTTCCGGTCCGGATCGACCCGGATCGCGACAATCTGCTGACCGCCTTCGGCAAGGAGACCCTGAAGGATCGCTACCTCCTTCCCGGCGAAGGCTGCCAGGACATCTTCGCGCGGGTCGCTGCCGCCTATGCCGACGATGCCGACCATGCCCAGCGGCTTTACGACTATATCTCGAAGCTGTGGTTCATGCCGGCAACGCCCGTGCTCTCGAATGGCGGAACGGGGCGGGGGCTGCCCATCTCCTGCTACCTCAACTCGGTGGGCGACAGTCTCGAAGGGATTGTCGGCACCTGGAACGAGAATGTCTGGCTCGCAGCCAGGGGAGGGGGAATCGGCACCTACTGGGGCCGGGTGCGCGGGATCGGCGAACCCGTCGGCCTCAACGGCAAGACGAGCGGGATCATCCCCTTCGTGCGCGTGATGGATTCGCTCACGCTGGCGATCAGCCAGGGGTCCCTGCGCCGCGGTTCTGCCGCCGTCTATCTCGACATCTCGCACCCCGAGATCGAGGAGTTTCTCGAGATCCGCAAGCCGGCGGGCGACTTCAACAGGAAGGCCCTCAACCTGCACCATGGCGTGCTGGTGACGGACGCCTTCATGGAAGCCGTGCGCGACGGCCGCAGCTTCGATCTCGTGTCGCCCAGGGATGGCTCGAAGCGTGGCGAAGTCGATGCCCGCGCGCTGTTCCAGAAGCTCGTGGAAACGCGCCTGGCCACGGGCGAGCCCTACATCATCTTCATTGACCATGTGAACCGCGCCATGCCGCGCCACCAGCGCGAGCTCGGCCTCAGGGTCTCGACGTCCAACCTCTGTTCGGAAATCACGCTGCCGACCGGTCCGGATCACCGCGGCGAGGAGCGGACGGCGGTGTGCTGTCTTTCCAGTCTCAATCTCGAGACCTGGGACGAATGGCACAAGGATGAACGCTTCCTTGAAGATGTCATGCGTTTCCTCGACAATGTGCTCTCCGACTATATCGCGCGCGCGCCCGACGAGATGGCGCGCGCGCGCTATGCGGCCATGCGTGAGCGTTCGGTCGGCCTTGGTGTCATGGGTTTCCACAGCTTCCTGCAGGCGCGCGGCATCCCGTTCGAAAGCGCGCTCGCCAAGTCCTGGAATCTCAGGATGTTCCGCCACATCCGCGAGCATGTGGACGAAGCCTCGATGCTGCTTGCCGCCGAGCGCGGCCCCTGCCCGGATGCCGAGGACATGGGCGTGATGGAGCGTTTCTCCTGCAAGATGGCGATCGCGCCGACAGCCTCCATCAGCATCATCTGCGGCGGGACATCGGCCTGCATCGAGCCGATCCCGGCCAACATCTACACCCACAAGACGCTTTCGGGCAGCTTCGTCATCCGCAATCCGCATCTTGAGCGGCTTCTGGTCGAGAAGGCGAAGAACAGCGAGCAGGTGTGGAACTCGATCCTCGAGCGCGAGGGCTCGGTCCAGCATCTCGATTTCCTGACCGCTGACGAGAAGGCAACCTTCCGGACCGCCTTCGAGATCGACCAGCGCTGGCTCCTGGAGCTTGCCGGCGATCGCACACCCTACATCGACCAGGCGCAGTCGCTCAACCTGTTCATCCCGGCCGATGTCGAGAAATGGGATCTGCTCATGCTCCACTTCCGCGCGTGGGAACTGGGCATCAAGTCGCTCTACTATCTGCGCTCGAAGTCCGTGCAGCGCGCCGGCTTCGTGGGCGGCGATCCCCTTGGCGGCGTGGAAGCGGACAACACGCCCGAGCCCAGGCGCATCGAGCTCGACATGAACAAGTATGACGAGTGCCTCGCCTGCCAGTAGCAGCAGGGGCGATCAGGCCTCTGGCTGGAATGTGAGCGCGACCCCGTTGATGCAGTAGCGCAGCCCCGTCGGCGGCGGCCCGTCCGGGAAGACATGGCCAAGATGGCTGCCGCAGTTCGCGCAATGCACTTCCTCGCGCACCATCCCGTGCGAGGTGTCGAGGGAGGTGCCGACGGCGCCGGCGAGCGGCGCGTCGAAGCTGGGCCAGCCGGTGCCGCTCTCGAACTTCTCGCCGCTTGCAAACAGCGGATTGCCGCAGCCCGCGCAGCAGAAGGTGCCGCGGCGCCTTTCGGCAAGGAGCGCGCAGGATCCGGGCCGCTCCGTTCCGTGCGCGCGCATCACCGCATATTGCGCGGGCGTGAGCATGGCCCGCCATTCGTCTTCCGTCCGCTCGACCGGAAACCGCCGTTTCGCGTTCGCCATGCTGCCAGCATTTGCCATCTGCCACTCCCTTGTGTTCGTGTCGCCCAATGTGGGCGCGCGCGCGTCGCGGCGAAACCCATCCATCGCGCGAGGCCCGCGTTCCCGAGCCTGACCACGAGATATGGTGTCTCGTCCCGGAAACATGCTCAACATGTCGAAACCGGATGCAGCTTGCGCTTGTCGCCAGGCGGACCGCCGTCTAGCATCGTGGGCCTGCAGCCGTGGGGGGATTCGTGCGCGTCGACCATTTGGGTACCGGACTGGCGATGGTCGTCCCGCAGGGCGGGATCTGCTGACATGCGCTGGGCCATTCTCGGCACCGGCGCGATTTCCGCCAGGTTCGCCGCCGGCCTGCGGTTCGTGCCCGGCGCGCGGGCAACGCTGGTCGCCTCCCGCGAGCAGGCCAGCGCGCAACGCTTCGCAACAGCCCACGGCATCCCGACGGCTGTGGCAGGTTATGACGCCTCAGCGATCGCGGCGGCTGCCGACATCGCCTACATTGCAACCCCCACCGGCCTGCACGCGGCCCATGCCATCGCCTGTCTCGAGGCCGGCTGCCATGTGCTGGTCGAGAAGCCCCTTGCAGCCACGCATGCGGAGGCTGTCGGGATCGCGGAGACCGCGCGCGCCCGCGGCCTGTTCGCCATGGAGGGCCTGTGGACCCGGTTCCTTCCCGCCACTCATGCGCTGAAGGAGGAAGCGGAGCGTCTGGGCGGCGCGCTTGTCCTCCATGGCCATTTTGCCTTTGCCAATGCTCCCGAGCCTGACCGCCCGGTCTTCCGGCCCGATCTCGGCGGCGGCGCGCTGGGGCAATATGGAGTCTATCCGCTTGCCCTTGCGCAGTTCCTCGCCGGCCCGGCCGAATCCCTGCACGCGACCGGCCGCCTTGCGGAAACCGGAGTGGATGCCTCGGTTGCGCTGTCGCTCGGCTATCGCTCAGGAGCCATCGGCAGCTTCTTCTGTTCGCTCGAAACGAGCTCGGACACCGGCTTCAGTGCCCACTGCCGCTCGGGGCGTGTCGCGCTCACCGGCCCCATCTACCGCCCCGCCGGCATCCGGGTGGCCCATGTTGCTCCCCGCCGCGCCGAGGCAGCCGGCGGGGGAGGGGGCCTGAAGGCGCGCCTGCGCAACGCCGCGCCTGCCGACCGGCTGGTCCAGGCCCTGCAGCACCGCAAGGGCCCGGCAGGGCGTGCCCGCGCCATCCCGCACACCGGCAATGGCTACAATCTGGAGGCCGCCGAGGCTGAGGCCCGGATCGCCGCCGGTGCAACCGAAAGCCCGCTGATGCCGCTTGCCGACAGCCTCGAGCTTGCGGCCCTCCTCGACCAGGCGCGCGCGCAGGTGCACAGCCGATGACGGCCCCCATCCGCGCGGCGATCGTCGGCTGCGGCTATGTGTTCGACCATTACATGGCAACCGCTGCCGCCCACCCCGGCCTCGAGATCGCCAGGATCTGGGACATTGATGCCGCGCGCCTGGCGCGGGTTGCCAGCTTCTACACGCTTCCCGCTGCCCGCAGTCTCGAGGAAATCCTCGACGACCCCTCGATCACCCTCGTCCTCAACCTGACCTCGATCGAGGCGCATGGCGAGATCATCCGGGCCGCGCTTTCGGCCGGCAAGCATGTCTATTCCGAGAAGCCCCTCGTCACCGACCTCGACGAGGCCCGCACCCTGTTTGCCCTGGCGGCCAAGCACGGCGTGACGCTGACGGCAGCGCCGTGCAACCTCTTCTCCGACAGCGTGCAGACGATGTGGCGCGCCATTGCCGATGGCGCGATCGGGCGGCCGCTCATCGCCTATGCCGAGTTCGACGACAATCCCGTCTATCTCATGAAGCCCGAAGGCTGGCGTTCGCGTTCGGGCGCGCCCTGGCCCTGGATCCACGAATATGAGGCCGGCTGCACCTTCGAACATGTTGGCTACCATCTCGTGTGGCTGTGCGCCCTGTTCGGACCGGCGCGCTCCGTCACGGCCTTCTCGAAGGTCACGGTCCCGCACAAGACGGATCGGCCCCTCCATCCTGCCGACACGCCCGACTTCTCGGTTGCCACCATCGACTTCGAATCCGGCCCCGTCGCCCGCATCACCTGCTCGATCGCGGTTCCCCAGGATCATCGTCTCAGGGTCTTTGGCGACGAAGGCGCGATCGAGGCCGACAGCTACCGGCAATACCAGTCGCCCGTGCGCCTGGAACGCTTCTCCACCCTGTCGCTCAATGCCCGGAAGTCGCTGTCCGTCCGCCGTCACGCGAGCCTTGGCGCGCCCTTCGGAGTCGGCGGCAAACCCCTGCGA
>JBDNCK010000099.1:0-6639 GCA_046719675.1 Sphingomonadaceae bacterium
GCTGGACGAGCAGGCGCGACTGCAACTGGTGGAAGCAGTCGCCGATGCCGTGGCCTATGCCCACAGTCGGCTTGTCATCCATCGCGACATCACGCCACTCAACGTGCTCGTGACGGACGCGGGCGTGCCGAAGCTCATTGACTTCGGAATCGCCCGCACGGGCGGCGAGGCAACAACGGCTGTCGACATTGCCGGGCTGGGGCGGCTCCTGAAGCGGCTGGTGGCAGTGCCGGGGCCGGAGCTGGCCGCGATCATCGCGCGCGCGACCGATCCCGACGAGGCACAGCGCTATTCCACGGCCGAAGCGCTCGCCGAAGACCTGCTGCACTATCGCACGGGCCAGCCCGTGGCCGCTTTCGCGGGCGGCAGCGCTTATCGCTGGCGGAAGTTCGTGGGCCGGCACAAGGCAGGCGTGGCGGCCTCCGCCATCGCCCTGCTGCTGCTCGCCGGGGCGTTCGTCGCCGTCCTTGCCGCCAATGCCGAGGCGCGCCGCGCGGAAGCGGAAGCCGAAGCGCGCTTCGAGCAGACGCGCGGCATCGCGCGGGCGCTGCTCTTCGACGTGTTCGACGAGGTGAGCAGGGTGCCCGGTGCCACCCTTGCCCGCGAGAAGCTGGCTGATGTCGCCACCACCTATCTCGATGCGCTGGCCGCGCTGCCCGATCCGTCGCCCGACCTCGTGGCCGAGGCCGGTCGCGGCTATGTGCGGCTGGCCGAAGTGGTGGGGATCGGCCAGCATGCCTCGCTGCATCGGTCGGAGGATGCGAACGCCTTGCTGGAGCGCGCGGAATCCCTGCTGCTTCCGGCCTATCGCGCCGACCCCGACATTCCGGAACTGGCGCTGGCCTTCGGGGAACTGCGGCTTCGCCAGTCCAGCGCCAATCTCTACAACAATGCGCAGTTCCTGCTGGCCCGCGAACAGGCGCGCGAGGCCGCAGACGCAAGCGCGCCGTTCGTGCGCGAAAGTGCGGATGCCGCGCGTATCCACGCTGTCGCCCTGCAGGCGATCGGCGACAGCTTCGGCTGGAACGACGAGATCGCCGAAAGCCGCGATGCCTTCCTTGCAGCGCTTGCCTTCATCGACGCGCTTCCTCCGCCGCTCCGGCAGGATGCGGATGTGCGCGGCGCCCAGAGCGCCATCCTGCGGCTGCTCGGCGAAGCGCACCACCTGCTTGGCGAAACGGATCGGGCAACCGATGTGCTGGCGCGCGCGGTTGCGATCAACCGCGGGCTTGTCGCCGAAACGCCCGGCCATGCCGGCAACGCCCGCAAGCTCTCGATCTCGCTCTGGTATTCCGCGGTGGTGCACCGCGCCGCGGGCCGGATGCCGGCAGCAAGGTCGGCGATCACGGAAGCCCATGACGTCGCCCGCGGGATCGTTGCCGGCGACCCGAACGACCGCGGCGGGCTTCAGATGGTGGCGGTGGCTGGCGAGATCGCAGCGCAGCTCGCCGCCGACGCCGGGGACAGTGCGGCGAGCGCGCGCCTTGCCGACGAGGTGCTCGACACGCACGACCGGCTGGTGGCCCTTGCCGGCGCGACGCCGGGCGCGCGCCGGACCCGTGCCTCGGCCATGCGCACGATCGCGGGCAACCGGGACCGGCTGCAGGACCGCGCAGGCGCATGTGCGATGTGGAAGCGGGCGCTTTCCGAATATGATCTTCTTGCCGCGCGCGGCGAGCTTTCCGACTACGACCGCAACAATGCGGTGCCGGAGGGACGCGCATTCCTGCGCGCCAACTGCTGAAGGCCGCCCCCCGGCCGGCAAGGAAGAGTGTAAATGCCCGCTTTTCCATTAGGTTGCGAGGCATCCCGGCCGTTCCTGCTGCCGATGCAAGACAAGTGGAGTGCCTGCCATGGGGTTCCTGGTGCCCGATCCGGTCGACCGGATCCGATTTGAAGCGACCGCCGACCGCCTGACCGCGCTCGCGCTGGCCGAACTCGAAGAGCCGGACGCGGTGGCCTGTCTTGCGCTTTCGGCGGCCCGCGTGCTCTCCCGCACGTTCGGCGTGGACGATGCCCGCGACCTGATGGTTCCGATCCTCGAGGCGGCCGTAAGGGATGCAACCGGCGAAGGGCACCTCCGCCACTGAGGGCGCTGGGGAACCTGCGGATTCCCGGCCGGTTCTCTTCCTCGTGAATTTCCCCTAGGACGGGAGGCGGAGAGGAAGACATGGCGGGAAGGCTCTTCACCCTTGCAGCATTGGCGCTTCTGACTGCTCCGGTCGCAGCGCAGGACTCCGCGCCGTCCGGGGATGATCCGCTGGCAAAGGAGATTGCCGACATTCTCGCACAGCCGGGCCGTGACTTCGGGATCGTGCCGACGCGCGTTCCCGAGCTGCTCGAGCGGCTGCTGGAAAATCCCTACGATCGGGAAGGCACCCGCACCTGCGCCGAGCTGCGGCAGGGAATTGCCCAGCTGACGGCGCTGATCGGCCCGGATTATGGTGATCCACTTCCCGAGGGCGAAAGCCGCGAAAGCCAGCTCGCCAAGACCGGCCTGCGCGCCGGGATGAGCAGCATCGTCCCCTTCCGGGGCCTGATCCGGGAGGCAACGGGCGCCGCCGCCGCCGACCGCCGCCGCCAGGCTGCGATCCAGGCCGCCTTTGCCCGGCGCGGCTACCTGCGCGGGCTGGCCCATCAGCGCAAGTGCCGCCTCTAGGCGGCAAATGGCCCCGACTGCCGCCCCTAGGCGGGCAATGGTCCATTTTGCCGTAGAAGCTCGCCCACGAGGTGCAGGGATCCGCACACGAGCACGGTGGCTGGCTCGCGGATCAGCGCGAAGGCCGATGCAAGATCGGGTGCGGTTTCGGTCGAGAGCATGTCGGGCGCGATGCTGGCATGGCCAGGGACGGGCACGCCGATGATCCGGACGCCATGAGGGATCGCCTTCAGGAACGCCCGGTGATCCTTGCTTGCGATCATCCCGGCCACGAGAACCTGCGGACCCGGCATCGACGCCAGCCAGGATGCAAGCGCCTTGCCGGCGCCCGGATTGTGGCCGCCGTCGGCATGCAGCGTCGATCCCGCCGGAAGCAGGTCGAACAGGGGGCCTTCCACCAGCCGCTGCAGCCGGCCCGGCCAGGCCGCCCATTGCATGGCGCTTGCAAGCGCGCTGTCTGGAAGGGAGAAGTGCGCCTGCGCTTCCAGCATGGCAACTGCAAGCGCGGCATTGTCGACCTGGTGGCTTCCGGGCAGGCGTGGCAGCGGCAGGGAGCGCGGCTCGCGCTCGCCGGCGATGAGGCGGACATGCAGCCGGTTCTCGTGGACGGCTGCGTCCCACGCTTCGCCGCGCGGCATAAGTCTTGCGGCCGCCAGCGCCGCCACTTCCGCGATGCGGGTGGCAACCGCCCGCGCATAGCGCTGGGTGACGAGCGGGACTCCCCGCTTGGCAATCGCCGCCTTCTCGCCTGCGATATGGAGGATCGTGGGCCCCAGAATGGCTGCATGGTCGATCGAAAGTTCGGCTATTCCGCACACCAGCGGCTCGGGCACCACATTGGTCGCATCGAGGCGGCCTCCGAGCCCCACTTCCAGCACGGTCGCATCGGCAGGCGTTGCCGCGAACAGCAGGAAGGCCGCTGCCGTCACTGCCTCGAAGAAGGACAGCGGCTGCCCGGCATTCACGCGCAGCACAT
The DNA here is from genome assembly GCA_046719675.1 of Sphingomonadaceae bacterium. GTDB lineage: Bacteria > Pseudomonadota > Alphaproteobacteria > Sphingomonadales > Sphingomonadaceae > Thermaurantiacus. Next base: position 3,636 of record JBDNCK010000099.1, read on the forward strand.
CGCCCAGCGCCTCGGCGAAGTCCGCATCCGTCACCAGGGTTCCGGCCAGCCGGATCCGTTCGTTCACGCGCACGAGATGGGGCGAGGTGAAGCAATGGACCCGGAGCCCCGCCGCCTCCAGGCCGGCGCGCAGGAAGGCGCAGGTGGAGCCCTTGCCGTTCGTTCCCGCCACATGGAACACCGGCGGCAGCCGCCGGTGCGGCGAGCCCATGCGCAGCAGCAGCCGCTCGATCCGCTCGAGCGAAAGATCGACACCGCGGATCTTCTGCTGGCCGGCCGCCTTCAGCAGGCGGTCGAGCAGCGGATGGTCGGAGCGGGCGAAATCGGTCGCCACGGGCTGGCTCAGCGGGCAGGCGCGCGCATGAGGAGCCGCAGCAGTCGGCCCAGGGTTTCGGGAAGATCGCGGCGTGCCACCACCATGTCCACCATGCCGTGATCCTTCAGATATTCGGCGCGCTGGAAGCCCTCGGGCAGCTTTTCGCGGATGGTCGATTCGATGACGCGCGCACCGGCAAAGCCGATGAGGGCTCCGGGTTCGGCAATGTGGATGTCGCCCAGCATCGCATAGCTTGCGGTCACGCCGCCGGTCGTGGGGTCGGTGAGCACCACGATGTAGGGCAGGCCCGCCTCCTTCAGCCGCGCGATGCCAACCGTCGTGGCCGGCATCTGCATGAGCGAGAGGATGCCCTCCTGCATGCGCGCGCCGCCGGCTGCCGTGAACACGACATAGGGCCGGCGCTCGGCGAGCGCGACTTCCGCCCCCTTGAGGAAGGCGGTCCCCACGCCGATTCCCATCGATCCGCCCATGAAGGCGAAATCCTGCACGGCCATCACGGTGGGCACGCCGCCGACCGAGCCCTTCGCCACCAGCATCGCATCGTCTTCGCCGGTTGCAGCGCGCGCCGCCTTCAGCCGGTCCGGATAGCGTTTCTGGTCGCGGAACCTGAGCGGATCGTCCGGCGGCAGGGCAACGGGCACCCGCTCGTGGAGGCCGTCGTCGAAGGTGAGTTCCAGCCGCCGCTTCGCATCGATCCGTTCATGATGGCCGCAGTTGCCGCACACCGAGAGATTGGCCTCGAACTCCCGCGTGTAGAGCATGGCGCCGCAGTTGCGGCACTTCGTCCACAGATTGTCCGGAGTCTCGCGCTTGCCGAGGATCTGCTGGATGCGGGCGCGACCGCGGTTGAGCCAGCTCATGCCGCCCGCCTCATGCCGCCTGCCTTGCCCGCGCGCCGCGCACACCGGCGGCAAGCGTCGCCACGAAGGCGCGGACTTCGCCTGGAATGTCGTTCGACTTGCGCTCGGCCGCCGCGCCGATGAGATCGACGATCGCCGAGCCGACGACGACGGCATCGGCATGGCGGGCAATGGCTTCGGCCTGTTCGGCCGTGCGCACGCCAAAGCCCACGGCAACCGGCAGGTCGGTTGCCGCCTTCAGCCGGGCGACGGCCGCGCGGACCGTCTCTTCGGCAGCGCTCTTCTGGCCGGTGATTCCAGCCACCGCGACATGATAGAGAAAGCCCGAGGCGCCCTCGAGCACGGCAGGCAGGCGCCTGGCGTCGGTCGTCGGGGTTGCCAGGCGGATGAGGCGGATGCCGGCCTCGCGCAGGGCTGGTGCCACTTCGTCGGCTTCCTCGGGCGGGAGGTCGACGAGGATCACGCCGTCGATTCCCGCGTCTGCGGCATCGCGCGCAAAGGTGGGGCCATGGGCGAGAACCGGGTTCACATAGCCCATCAGCACGATGGGCGTGGCATCGTCCTGCGTGCGGAAGTCGCGCACGATGGCAAGCAGCTGGCGCAGCGTGATCCCGGCTGCCAGCGCGCGCAGGTTGGCGGCCTGGATCGACGGGCCATCGGCCATCGGATCGGTAAACGGCATGCCAAGTTCGACAAGGTCCGCGCCGCCTGCCACCAGCGCCTCGAGGATTGCCGGCTGCAGCTCCGGCGACGGGTCTCCGGCCGTGACGAAGGTGACGAGCGCGGCGCGACCGCCAAGTGACGCAAACCGCTCGCCGATCCTGTCCCTCACAGCGTCACGCCCAGGGCGTCGGCCACGGTGAAGATGTCCTTGTCGCCGCGGCCGCACAGATTCATGAGGAGAATACGGTCGGCAGCCATGCCGGGGGCGATCTTCGCCACATGGGCAAGCGCATGCGCGGGTTCGAGCGCGGGCAGAATGCCCTCGGTTCGCGCCAGCAGCTGGAACGCCTCGAGCGCCTCCATGTCGGTCACACTTGCATAGGTCACGCGGCCGATGGCGTGCAGCCAGGCATGTTCCGGGCCGATGCCGGGATAGTCGAGGCCGGCCGATATCGAATGCGCGTCGCGGATCTGGCCGTCTGCATCCTGCAGGAGGAAGGTCTTGTTGCCATGCAGCACGCCAGGCCGGCCGCCGGCGATGGAAGCGGCATGGGCGCCGGTCTCGATCCCGCGACCGGCGGCTTCCACGCCGACCAGCTCCACCGGATCGTCGAGGAAGGGGTGAAACAGCCCGATGGCATTCGAACCGCCGCCGACGGCTGCCACGGCAACATCGGGAAGGCGCCCTTCGGCCGCCTGGAGCTGGGCCTTTGCCTCCTCGCCGATGACTGACTGGAAGTCGCGCACCATCTCCGGGTAGGGATGCGGGCCGGCGGCCGTGCCGATGATGTAGAAGGTGTCCTCCACATTCGTCACCCAGTCGCGCAGCGCCTCGTTCATCGCGTCCTTCAAGGTCTTGGAGCCGCTTTCAACGGCGCGGACTTCCGCGCCCAGCAGGCGCATCCGGAAGACGTTGGGCGCCTGCCGTTCGATGTCGCGCGCGCCCATGTAGATGACACAGGGAAGGCCGAAGCGGGCGGCAACCGTTGCCGTTGCCACGCCATGCTGGCCCGCGCCGGTCTCGGCGATGATCCTGGTCTTGCCCATCCGCTTCGCCAGGAGGATCTGGCCCAGGCAGTTGTTGATCTTGTGCGCGCCGGTGTGATTGAGCTCGTCGCGCTTCAAATAGATTTTCGCGCCCCCG
>JBDNCK010000100.1:0-6608 GCA_046719675.1 Sphingomonadaceae bacterium
GACGACCCGGCCGCGGGCCGCAACGACCTGGAAGCGCCGGCCATCGGCATTGCGCCCGTCATCGCCGACGTGCTGGCCTGGCTCGGCCGGCAGCCCGGGGCCACGCTCGTGCGCATGAGCGGATCGGGCGCGACCTGCCTGGCGCTCGGCGTCCGGGAGTGCGCCATCCCCGCCGGCTGGTGGGGGATTGCAACCGAGCTTCTCTAGGGCGCCGCTTCCGGGGCTCAGGCGTCTGTCAGGATCTGGCCGTCGTGCGGGAAATGCACGGCAACATCGCCTGCCCGCGCGTCGCTGCGCGTGATGGTGAAACCCTCGTCCGTCACCTGCGCAAGCTGGCCCAGGCTCGGCGGATCGTTCGACCCTTCCTGGCGGACGGCTACCAGCCGGCCCCCGCCGCAAACCGACGGGGTGGCCTTGCGCGCTTGGGCAAGGGCGGCCTCGGCCGACATCGGCTCGGGCATGCCATGGCCGATCGCTGCCACCCGCGCGGCCCAGGGGGCAAGCCCCCTGGCCACTTCCGCGATCGGCCCGCCGCGGGCTGCGAACCAGACGAGCATGTATTGGGCAAGATCGCCATGGCCCGGCGCTTCGCCGCCAAGGAAGGGCCGGCCATCGGCCAGCATCCCCTCCAGGCGCGACAGATGGGCGGCAAAGGCCTGCCTCAGACCCGGCACCATCGCGCGGAAGCGGTCCGGCTGCAGGCCGAAGCGCCGTTCGCGATCGGCCCAGAACTCCTCCATGCCCTCATCGGGCAGGTCGCCCAGCGCTTGGCCGACGGCGGCGAAGAAGGTCGCGCCGCCGGCCTCGCGCGCAAGGTCGCGATGGCCGCTGCGGCCGAGCGGCTCCGGATAGAGCGTCGGCTCTGGCGCCAGCGCCTCGAGCGCATCCAGGATCGCAAGCGTATCGCAGAAGATGTCGGCCCCGAGCTGGAGCACCGGGGTTCGCACATAGCCGCCGGTGAGCGCAGCAAGATCGGGCTTGGGCGCCGTCACCGGGATGTCCACCGAGCCCCAGGCAAGGCCCTTGAGGCCCAGCGCCAGCCGCACCACCTCGGCCCAGGGCGAGGTCGGGTAATGATGGAGGATGGGCCGCATGGTCAGCTCCTGTAGTCGGCGTTGATGGCGATATAGCCATGCGTCAGGTCGCAGGTCCAAACCGTGGCCCGGCCGTCCCCCAGACCGAGATCGACGGCGATCTCGATTTCCGCGCCGGCAAGATGCGCGGCCACCGGCGCCTCGTCATAGCCCGGCACGACCGCCCCTTCCCGTGCCACCGTCACGCCGCCGAAGCGGATCGCCAGGCGGTCGCGCTCGGCCGGCTCCCCGGCCTTGCCGACGGCCATCACCACGCGCCCCCAGTTGGCGTCGCCACCGGCAATGGCGGTCTTGACCAGCGGCGAGTTGGCAATCGACAGGCCAACCGCCCGCGCGCTGGCATCGGATACCGCGCCCGTCACCCGCACCTCGATGAGCTTTCGCGCCCCTTCGCCGTCGCGCACGACAAGCAGCGCCAGCTCGCGGCAGAGGTCGGCAAGCGCGAAGGCAAGGGCATCTGCCCCCGGCGACTGCCAGTCGGCGATCTCCGGATTGCCGGCCTTCCCGGTTGCAAAGGCCAGAACCGTGTCGGAGGTGGAGGTGTCGCCATCGACGGTGATCGCGGCAAAGCTTCCCGCATTGGCGCTCACCAGCGCCTCCTGCAGGAAGGCAGGCGCCACGCAGGCGTCCGTTGCAAGGAATCCCAGCATGGTCGCCATGTCGGGCGCGATCATGCCCGATCCCTTGACGATGCCGGCAAGGCGTGCGCGGGTGTCGCCCAGCAGCACCTCGCGCACCGCGCCCTTGGGGAAGGTGTCCGTGGTGGCAATGGCGCGTGCCGCCGTCTCCCAGTCCGCGGTGCCCAGCGCGGCATGGGCGGCCTCGGCCCCGGCCACGGCCCTGTCTGCGGGCAGCGGCACGCCGATGACCCCGGTCGAGGCTGCGAACATCTCGGACACCGGGCAGCCGAGCAGCCGTGCCGCCGCTGCGACCTGCGCGTCGCGCGCGCGGCGCCCGGCAGCGCCGGTGAAGGCATTGGAATTGCCGGCATTGACGACAAGGCCGCGCGCGCGCCCGCCGGCGAGATGCGCGCGACACAGCTCCACTTCGGGCGAGGGGCACTTCGAGCGTGTGGTGAGGCCCGCAACGGACGTGCCCGGTGCAAAGGCAAACAGCGTCACGTCGTGCCGGTCCCAAGGCTTGTAGCCGGCGGTCGCGCAGCCGATGGCAACACCGGCAACCGGCGCAATGGCGGGAAAGGGGCGGGCGAGCGGCGAGACATCCATGGCAAGGCGGCGCTAGCGCCTCGCGCCTCGCCGCGCAAAGGGGGTGCGCTGCTGCCATGCAGCATCGGGAGGCAGGGCGCCGGCCCGTTCCCCGGCCGCGATGCCCCGCGCCCCGGGCGCCATTTGGGCGTCGCGACAGGGTGCCGACACCGCCCGCCCGCTGCCGCCACGCGCCGTTTCATTGACGGCAGGCGGCGCCGTCCTTATGTCCGAAGCCGTGGCGTCGCGGCTTCGGCTTGCCGGCGCGTCCCATGTTTGAAGGCCCCCGATGCTCGGACTGGACAAGGTTGCGAAGGCCCTCTTCGGCTCGTCGAACGACCGCTATGTGAAGTCGCTCCAGCCGCTGGTGCGCGAGATCAACGGCCTTGAGCCCCGCTTCGAGGCCATGTCCGACGCCGAGCTCCAGGGCCAGACGGCGGCGTTCCGGGCGCGGCTGGCGGCGGGCGAGCCGCTCGACAGGCTGCTGCCCGAGGCCTTTGCAACCGTGCGCGAGGCCTCGAAGCGGACGCTGGGGCTGCGGCATTTCGATGTCCAGCTCATCGGCGGCATCGTGCTCCACCGGGGCGAAATTGCCGAGATGAAGACGGGCGAGGGCAAGACGCTGGTGGCAACCCTTGCGGTCTATCTGAATGCGCTTGCGGACAAGGGCGTGCATGTCGTGACCGTCAACGACTATCTGGCCCGCCGCGACGCGGAATGGATGGGCCAGATCTATCGCTGGCTCGGGCTTTCGGTGGGCGTCATCGTCCCCAACCTGACCGATTCCGAGCGCAAGGACGCCTATGCGTCCGACATCACCTACGGCACCAACAACGAGTTCGGCTTCGATTATCTGCGCGACAACATGAAATATTCGCGCGATGCGATGGTGCAGCGCCGGAACTTCGCCATCATCGACGAGGTGGACTCGATCCTCATCGACGAGGCGCGAACCCCGCTCATCATTTCCGGCCCGACCGAAGACAAGTCCGAACTCTACATCACGATCGACAGGTTCGTGAAGACGCTCAAGCCCGAGCATTACGAGAAGGACGAGAAGCAGAAATCCGTGATCCTCACCGAGGAGGGGACCGAAGTTGCCGAACGCGCGCTGGAGGCGGCGGGTCTTCTCGAGGGTTCGAACCTCTATGATTTCGAGAACACCCAGGTCGTCCACCATCTGAACCAGGCGTTGCGCGCGAATGTCATGTTCCGCCGCGACACCGACTATATCGTCAAGAACAACAAGGTCATCATCATCGACGAGTTCACCGGCCGGATGATGGAAGGGCGCCGCTGGTCGGAAGGCCTGCACCAGGCCGTCGAGGCGAAGGAGGGCGTGGAAATCCAGCCCGAAAACCAGACGCTGGCATCGATCACCTTCCAGAACTACTTCCGCCTCTATCCCAAGCTTGCCGGCATGACCGGCACGGCCGCCACCGAGGCAGCGGAATTCTACGACATCTACAAGCTCAACGTCGTCGAGATCCCCACCAACGTCCCCGTGCGGCGGCGCGACGAGGATGACGAATTCTACAAGACCGAAGGCGACAAGTTCGCCGCCATCGTCCGGACGATCAAGGAAGCGAGTGCGCGCGGCCAGCCTGTCCTCGTCGGCACCGTCTCCATCGAGAAGTCGGAAAAGCTTTCCGCCTTCCTGAAGGAGGCCGGAGTCGAGCATTCGGTGCTGAACGCCCGCTTCCACGAGCAGGAAGCCCATATCGTCGCGCAGGCCGGGCGGCTGGGCGCTGTCACCATCGCCACCAACATGGCCGGCCGCGGCACCGACATCCAGCTTGGCGGCAATGTCGAGTTCCGCATCCAGGACGAGCTTCAGGGCCTGCCCGACGGCCCCGAGCGCGACGCCCGGATCGCGGAGATCCGGGCCGAGGTTGCCGCCGAGCGCGAGAAGGTGCGCGCGGCCGGCGGCCTCTTCGTGCTGGGCACCGAGCGCCACGAAAGCCGCCGGATCGACAACCAGCTGCGCGGCCGCTCGGGGCGCCAGGGCGATCCCGGCCTCTCCCGCTTCTTCCTGAGCCTGGATGATGACCTGCTGCGCATCTTCGGCCAGCAGAATCTCCTTCACCGGGTGATGAAGGGCGGCCTCGAGGATGGGGAGGCCATCGTCCACCCCTGGATCTCGAAGGCGATCGAGACGGCCCAGAAGAAGGTGGAAGCGCGCAACTACGAGATCCGGAAGCAGCTGCTCCAGTATGACGATGTCATGAACGACCAGCGCAAGGTCGTCTATGAACAGCGTGCCGACATCATGGATTCGGAGAAGGTCTCCGACGTCGTCCTCGACATGCGCCGCGACACGGTGGCCGACATCGTCGAGACGAACTGCCCGCCCGGCACCTACCCCGAGCAGTGGGACGTGGAGGGCCTGAAGCAGGCGGTGGCCGAAACGCTTGCCCTCGACGCGCCCATCGACTCCTGGATGGAGGAGGATGCGGTCGACCAGGAGATCTTCGTCGAGCGGCTGAACGAGCTGCTGGATGCGAAGATGGCAGCCAAGGTCGAAAGCGTCGCCGAGGAAACCTGGATCGCCATCGAGAAGAGCTTCCTCCTCCAGTCGCTCGACCATCACTGGAAGGAGCATCTGGCAACGCTCGACACGCTGCGGCAGGTGATCCACTTGCGCGCCTATGCCCAGAAGCAGCCGATCAACGAGTACAAGGGCGAAGCCTTCGCGCTGTTCGAGCGGATGCTGAAGCAGGTGCGCGAGGATGTGACCCGCATGCTCTCGAAGGCCGAGTTCCGCATGCCGGAACCCCCGCCGATGCCCGAGCTTCCCGATTTCCTGACGCTCGATGGCCCGCGCGCCCGGGCCGCCCAGCCGCAATTCTCGCCCTTCGGCAGCGTGGGCCTGGCGACTGGCACCAACATCTTCGCGCTTGGTGACGCGCTGTCGCCCGAGGAGCTGGAGGCAGCAAGGGCAGTGGCCGACCAATATGGCCCGGGCTTCGATCCGGCCGACCCGGAGACCTGGCAGCGGATCGTGCCGCGCAATGCTCCATGCCCCTGCGGATCGGGCAGGAAGTTCAAGCACTGCCACGGCAGCCTCTAGCCCCCAGACCCCCGCGCGCCTGCACGGGCCCCGCGGACGCGTCGAAGGCGCAGCAGACAGGCAGGCGGCATCTGCAGGCGGTTGGCTGCTTGACGGCTTTCCCCTGACCTGGTCGATTGCCGCGCCATGGCGCGGGCGTGGTGGCAGGGGACGGCAGCGGCTCTTGCGGCGGCCGAGCCGGACATGGTGCTTGGAAGCCTCGCGCGCCACTCGCCCTTTGCCAGCGACCCGGCGCAGGTTGCGGCCTGGCGCTACACGATTGCGCACCTTGCCGCGCTGGGTCTGGAGCTGCCCGAGGCCTATCTGTTCCTCGAGTTCGCCATCCCGCGCATGGGCCGGCGCGCCGATGCCGTGCTTGTGGCTGGCGGCCTCGTGTTCGTGCTGGAATACAAGGTCGGCGCCCGTGCCGAGACCAGGAGCGCGATGGCGCAAGTCCATGGCTATGCGCTGGACCTGAAGAGCTTTCACGCCACGTCGCACGACAGGCCGATCATCCCCCTGCTGGTTGCAACCCATGCGCCTGCGCAATCCATCGGGCTGGGCTTTGCCCACGACGGCGTGCATGCGCCCATGCTGCTTTCCGCAGGCGATGTCCTGCCGGCGATCCGGCAGCTGCTGGCCACAAGCGAACGCGAGGCCATGGACGCCGTCGCCTGGGCCGAAGGCGCCTATCGCCCAACTCCCACGATCATCGAGGCAGCGCAGGCGCTGTTCGGCGGGCACCGCGTCGAGGAGATCTCGCGCTCGGAGGCTGGTGTCGAGAACCTGACGACGACAGCCGAGGCGGTCGGCCGGATTGTCGAGCGGGCCCATGCCGAAGGCCGCAAGGCGATCTGCTTCCTCACCGGTGTGCCGGGCGCGGGCAAGACGCTTGCCGGGCTCAACCTGGCCGTCAGCCGGCTGGGCGGACGGGAAGATGCGACGTTCCTCTCCGGAAACGGTCCGCTGGTGGCCGTCTTGCGCGAGGCGCTCAAGCGCGACTTCCGCGCGCGCACCAGCCGCACGACGCCAGGCGCGGCCACGACGGCGCGCTCCCCGGACAAGCTCATCCAGAATGTCCATCACTTCCGCGACGAATATGCCGGCAATGCCCACCTGCCGTCCGAGCATGTGGTGGTGTTCGACGAAGCGCAGCGGGCGTGGAACCGCGAGCAGACCGCCCGCTTCATGCGCGAGAAGCGCGGCCTTGCCGACTTCGACCAGTCGGAGCCGGCCTTCCTGCTTTCGGTTATGGACCGC
>JBDNCK010000101.1:0-6585 GCA_046719675.1 Sphingomonadaceae bacterium
CATGGGCGAGGCGCTCGAGGATCCGGTGCGAGTAGTAGAGGGTGGCCGGCATCAGTTCGGGCGTCTCGTCGGTCGCATAGCCGAACATGATGCCCTGGTCGCCGGCGCCTTCGTCCTTGTTGCCGCTTTCATCCACGCCCATGGCGATGTGCGCGGACTGCCCATGCAGGTGGCAGGCAAAGTCCGCCGTCTGCCAGTGAAAGCCATGCTGCTCGTAGCCGATGCGCCTGACGGTTGCGCGCGCGGCCTGCTCGATGTCATCGAGCGACGGGAACACCTCCTGTCTGCAGCGGACTTCGCCAGCGAGCACGATTCGCTGGGTTGTCACCATCGTCTCGCAGGCAACGCGCGCAACCGGATCCCGGCTGATGAACAGGTCGACAATGGCATCCGAAATCTGGTCGGCAACCTTGTCGGGGTGGCCTTCGGAGACGGATTCCGAGGTGAAGATGAAGTGGGAACGAGCCATGGCGCGGGCGCTAGCCGCCGGGGCCCTCTTTGGCAAGGGACTTAAAGCTTCTTTTATGTGCGCTTCCTGCCGACCACCATCGCTGCGGCCAGCAGGGCAAGCGCCAGCCCGGCCGGCGCCAGCTGGCCGATGCGCGCGAACAGGGTGGGGGGAAGCGGAGCCGGAACGGGTTCGAGAAGCGTTCCCGCCCTGTCCGGCGCAAGGCTCGCCACCACCCTTCCGCGGGCGTCGATCACGCCGGTGATGCCGGTTGGCGTCGTGCGGAGCACGGGCAGGCCCTCCTCGATCGCACGCAGGCGGGCGAGCGCGAAATGCTGCGGCGGGCCGGTGGGGCCGAACCATGCGTCGGAGGAGACGGTGACGATCATCTCCGGGCGATCGTCGCGGCGGACTACCCGGCCGGGAAAGATGATCTCGTAGCAGATGGCCGGCCCATAGGCCGGAAGGCCGGGAAGGCGCACCGTCTCCGGCCCGGGGCCGGGCCAGAAATCGAGCGTGCCCGGCACCAGCCGCGACAGGCCGAGGGGCTCGGCAATGGGCCTGAGCGGCAGATATTCGCCGCCGGGCACCAGGCGCGCCTTGTCGAAGCGGTGGACGATGCGGCCCGCGGCATCCATGGCAAACAGGCTGTTGCGGATGCCGATCGCCTCGCCCCTGCTGTCGCGCTCCGCCTTGATGCCGCCGGCCAGCAGCACCGAATGCGGGGGCAGCGCGCGGGTGACCAGTGTCGCCAGCCAGGGATTTTCGTCGGGCGGATACTCGATCGACCCTTCCGGCCAGATCACGGCGGCAAGGCGCGCGCGCGCTTCGGGCGCAAGCGCGCCAAGGGCTGCCTCCGTTGCCTCGACATGGGCAAGCAGGTGCCGCTCGGCGCCATTCTCGCCATGCTTTTCCGCCTGGCTGCTGTTGGGCTGGACGAGAAGCACGAGGGCTGGGCCGGGGGCAGCCGGCTCGACTCCGAGGCGCAACCAGCCCGGCACGGCCAGCAGCAGGGCGAGCGCGGCCAGAACCAGCGCGTCCCGCCACGCCCGCATGGCGGCGAGCGCCAGGGCCCCTGCTGCCAGCAGCAGCAGGAGGGTGAGACCATCGGACCCGATAAAGGCTGCCGCATCGCGCACGCCCGGCAGCGCCAGCAGGGCAAGGCCCGGCGGATTCCAGGGCAGCCCGGTGAACAGATGGCCGCGCAGCATGTCGCCCAGCGCCAGCGCGCCAGCAAGCGCCAGCGCCAGTGGCAGCGGTCGCGCGCCAATCGCCCGTGCTGCCAGCACGGCAAGCGCCGGAAACAGGGCAAGGAACAGGGCAAGGCCACCATGGGCGAGATGGCCGAACCAGGCCGGCATCGCCGACTGGTAGGTGAAGGCCCTGGCCAGCCAGCCGAGGCCGACGAGGAACTGCGCTGCCCCGAAAACGAAGCCGGCGGAAAACGCCCGTCGCGGCGGAAGCTCACGAACAAGCCAGACAAGCGCACCCCAGCCGACGAGGGCCAGCGGCCAGAGCTCCCACGGCGGGAAGGCCAGCGCCGACACCGCGCCGGCAGCGCCTGCCAGCAGCAGCCGGACCGGCGCGCGGGCGATGCGCCCGGTCGGGGGATGGCGGGGCCTGTGCACGCGCGCTGCCTTAGCGTTGCGCGCGCGCGGGTGCCAACGCGGGCTTGCCGACAGGCGCCGGCGAAGGGCAGGGGCGTCGCATGGAGCCCGCCGTCATCCTCGTGCGCCCGCAACTGGGCATGAACATCGGCATGGTGGCACGCGCGATGGGCAATTTCGGCCTGCGTGACCTGCGGCTTGTGGCCCCGCGCGACGGCTGGCCCAACCCCGATGCCGGGCCGGCGGCGGCGGGTGCGGACCATGTGCTCGATGGCGCGCGGGTGTTTGCAACCGTCGCCGACGCGCTTGCCGACTGCGCGCTCACCTTCGCCACGGCCTTCCGGCCGCGCGACCTCGTGAAGCCCGTCCGCACGCCACGTGAATGCGTCGCCGAGATCCGCAGCAGCCCTGCCAAGGCAGGAATCCTCTTCGGGCCGGAGCGCTCGGGCCTTGCCACCGACGACATGGTGCGCGTGCAGACGCTCGTCACCATTCCGGCCGATCCGGACTTCGCCTCCCTGAACCTTGCCCAGGCCGTGCTGGTGCTGGCCTACGAATGGTTCCTCGGCGAGGCGCAGCCGGTTCCTTCGCCTGCAAGGGTTCCCGCGCCGCATGCGGAGCTGGAAGGCCTGATCGACCATCTGAACGCGGCGCTTGGCTCGAAGGGCTATTTCTTCCCGCCGCACCGCACCCGCGCAACGCAGCGCACGCTTGCCGGCATCCTGTCGGCCGCGCGCTTCACCTCGGACGAGATCCGCACCCTGCGCGGGGTCATCCGCGCGCTGGCGAAGGACTAGTCCTCGTTGGGAATGGTGTAGCCGCGGCCCCAGACCGTTTCAATGACCGGGGGGGAGCCGGCCTCGGACAGCTTGCGCCGGAGCTTGCAGATGAAGACATCGATGATCTTCATCTCCGGCTCGTCCTGGCCGCCGTAGAGATGGGCCAGAAACATTTCCTTGGTGACGGTGGTGCCGCGCCGCATCGCCAGGAAGGCGAGGCACTGGAACTCCTTGCCGGTGAGCGGCACGGTCGTGCCCTCGACGGAGGCGCGTCGCGACTGGAGGTCGATGGCCAGCGGCCCGACATGGATGGTGGCGGGTGCTGCCGTGCGCGCCCGGCGGATGACCGCGTTCACGCGCGCCAGCAGTTCGTCGGGATGGAAGGGCTTCACGACATAGTCGTCCGCGCCTTCCTGAAAGCCCTCGAGCTTGACCGCGATCGCGCTTTCGCCCGAAAGGATGATGACCGGCAGGTTCATGCGGCCGGCGCGCAGCGACTTGAGCACGCTCTGGCCGGGCACATCGGGAAGCGTGAGGTCGAGCAGGACCACGTCGAACCTGTGGGCACGCGCCAGTTCCAGCGCATCCTCGCCAAGGGCCGTCACATAGACGGTGAAGCCTGCACCTTCGAGGATCCGGGCAAGCGAATCGGCAAGCAGCCGGTCGTCCTCCACCAGCAGCAGGCGCGTGGTGCGCGGGCCGCCCGTCTCCGCGCCGTTGCCGCTCGCCTTCGGCGCAGGTGCGGAGCCAGCCTCCGGAGCGATTCCGTGCAACCTGCCGCTCCCGGGATCGCGCCGCAGGCTTTCCACCCGTTCCGCAACCTCGCCGCCGTCCAGCTGGCTGGACTTTCCGTCCGCTACCCTCTTGCGTCCCATCATTCTCGTTCTCCGGCGAAGGCGTCAGGCGCGCAGCGACTGGCCGGACATGTCCGTGCCACGCTGGCGATCCAGCTCGCGGTAGAGCTGGATCCGCGTCACCCGCAGGCCGGGCACCCCGGCGCGATCGATCGCCTGCTGCCAGAGCTCCAGCTCCTCGGGGGACAGGCCGTAGCGCGCACAGGCCTCGGCTGCGGACAGCAGGCCGCCGTTGATGGCCGCCAGCACTTCCGCCTTGCGCCGGACCACCCAGCGGGTCGTCCCCGGCTCGGGCAGGTCCGCAAGCGTCAGCGGCGTGCCGAGCGGACCCGGCACCGCGACCGGTCGGCCGTCGGGGCAATCGCCTGGAGACTTGCCCGCAGCAGGGCGCCAGGAGAATGCGCGGGATTGGGGAGGGTAGTTGCTCATCCTGTCTGCCTCCACGCGATTTCCGTTCCAGCGCGACAGGCGGGGAGGACAGGGCGGACGCTGCGGCAGCCACGCACCGCTTGCGGTGCACAGTCATGCCGAACGGCGACCGCCAGGCTTTCCGACCCACCTGCCGGACTGTGTCGACTGCAGGAACGGCACAAACGTGCCGGTCTTGAGCCGGCAGGCCTTTGGCATTAGCCCATATGCGGTGAACCGACTGCAAACTATTGTCACGACCGATGGCGGGTGTGACGACGAAGCAACACTCGCGCAGGCCTTGGCCCGCGCGCGCGGCGCGCTTCCGGCCCCTGGCGCGCGGGTTGTCGTTGCCATGTCGGGCGGAGTCGACTCCAGCGTCGTTGCTGCGCTTGCCGCAGAGCATGGCTGCGAGACGATCGGTGTGACCATGCGCCTGTCGGACCATGCAGCGCCGGCGCGCGCGGGCGCCTGCTGCGCAGGCTCCGACATCGCCGATGCCCGGGCAGTCGCGGACCGGCTCGGGATTGCCCACTATGTGCTCGACTACCAGACCGCCTTCCGCAGCGAGGTGATGGAGGCGTTCGCGGATTCCTACCTGGCCGGACGCACGCCGGTGCCCTGCATCCGCTGCAACCAGACGGTGAAGTTCCGCGATCTGGTGCAGGTGGCCGACGATCTCGGGGCCGAGGCGCTGCTGACGGGGCATTATGTGCAGCGCCTGGACTCGCCCGATGGGCCGGAGCTGCATCGCGGGGCCGATCCCGCCAAGGACCAGAGCTATTTCCTGTTCGCAACAACCCTGGCCCAGCTTGGCCGGCTGCGGTTTCCGCTCGGGAGCCTGTCCAAGCCCATGACCCGGGCGCTGGCGCGGCATTATGGCCTGCGCGTGGCCGCCAAGCCCGACAGCCAGGACATCTGCTTCGTGCCCGGCGGCGATTATCGCGCGGTCGTGCGCAGGCTGCGCCCCGAAGCCGAACGCCCCGGCGACATCGTGGACCTGGAGGGCAAGCTGCGCGGCCGGCACGAGGGCCTCATCGGCTATACCGTCGGGCAGCGGCGTGGCCTTGGCGTCGGCGGGCTTTCCGAGCCACTCTATGTCGTGCGTCTGGAACCGGAGACGAACCGGGTGGTGGTGGGGCCGCGCGAGGCGCTCGCGGTCGCCACGGTCTGGCTCGAGGAGTTCAACTGGCTGGCGGGCCCCATTCCCGAGGATGGCCTTGCAGTCTCGGTCAAGCTGCGATCACTGGCGCCGCTGGTGCCGGCCCGCATCTTCGCAGGCGACGAACCCCGCCTTGCGCTCGCCGAGCCGCAATGTGGGGTGGCGCCCGGGCAGGCCGCCGTCTGCTACGACGGATCGCGCCTCCTTGGCGGCGGCTTCATGACCCGGACGGCTGCTCCAGCCAGCGTTCCAGCCACTTGATCGAATAGTCGCCGGAGATGAAGTCCGGCTCCTGCATCAGGCGCTGGTGCAGGGGAATGGTCGTCTTCACGCCGGCGATCACGAACTCCTCGAGCGCCCGGGCCATGCGCATCCGCGCGTCCTCGCGGGTGTCACCCCAGACGATGAGCTTCGCCACCAGGCTGTCGTAGTGCGGCGGGATCCGGTAGCCGCTGTAGAGCGCGGAATCGACGCGCACCGCAAGGCCGCCGGGGGCATGATACTCGGTCACCAGTCCCGGCGACGGCGCAAAGGTCTCGGGGTCCTCCGCGTTGATCCGGCATTCGATCGCAGCACCCCGGAAGGGAACCTCCTCCTGCGTGACCGAAAGCGGCAGCCCGGCGGCAATCCGGATCTGCTCGCGCACGAGGTCGAGACCCGTCACCATCTCGGTCACCGGATGCTCCACCTGCAGGCGGGTGTTCATCTCGATGAAGTAGAACTGCCCGTCTTCCCACAGGAATTCGATCGTGCCTGCGCCGCGATAGCCCATCTCGGCCATGGCGCGGGCGCAGCGCTCTCCCATGGCCTGCCGGTCCGCCTCCGACAGCACGGGGGACGGGCTTTCCTCCAGCACCTTCTGGTGGCGGCGCTGCAGCGAGCAGTCCCGCTCGCCCAGGTGAATGGCATTGCCCTGACCGTCCCCGAAGATCTGGAACTCGATGTGGCGCGGGTTGGAAAGATATTTCTCGAGATAGACGGTGTCGTCGCCGAACGCCGCCTTCGCCTCGGACCGCGCCTGTCCCAGCGCGGTCTCGAGGTCGGCGGGTGTCGGCACCACCTTCATGCCACGCCCGCCGCCACCCGCTGCCGCCTTCACGAGCACCGGATAGCCGATGGCATCGGCCACCTTCCGCGCTTCGGCGAGGGTGGTCACCGGGCCGTCGGACCCCGGCACCAGCGGCAGGCCCAGTTCGGCTGCCTTGCGCTTGGCTGCCACCTTGTCGCCCATGGTGCGGATGTGTGCCGGGTCGGGCCCGATCCAGCAGATGCGGTGTTCCGCGACGATCTCGGCGAAGCGGGCATTCTCCGACAGGAAGCCGTAGAT
>JBDNCK010000102.1:0-6572 GCA_046719675.1 Sphingomonadaceae bacterium
AGTCCGGGTGGATTTCCGAGAAGGCAAGGAATCCGTGGCGGTTCCCACCATAGTCGATGAATGCGGCCTGGAGCGACGGCTCGACCCGCGTCACCTTCGCGAGATAGATGTTGCCCTTGATCTGCTTGCGGGACGCCGCCTCGAAATCGAATTCATCGATGCGGTTGCCCTTGACGACGGCAACCCGGGTCTCCTCCGGGTGGCGGGCGTCGATCAGCATGCGTGTCGTCATGAATGGGTCTCCCGGCGCGGGTCTGGCCCCTGGCGCCGCTGGTTCCTGGGATTGCCCGCTGGAGTTGCGGGCGAGCGATGGAGGGAAACGGGCTGCGGCCGGGCCGGATGAACCATCCGTCCCGAAGCATTGAAGAGCCTGCCGATTCCGTGCCTGTCATCCTGTCCAAACCGGGCCCGGGCGATGGCGCCGGCACCTTGCCGGAAGGCCCCGCCGGGGCGAGGGACGTACCCGCGCGCCTTGCGTGAAGACACCGGTGCCAGAAGGCGTTCCCGGCAGTCACAGGCGGCGGAGCAACCGGCCCCGAACCTTGCTGCTAGCACCGGGATACCGGCCGGGCAAGCGGCAGGCGCCAACCGGGCTTCTCCCCTTAAGCACTGCCCCTTGCTGCCGTAGAGGCGACCATGAATCTGATCTCGGCCCTGAACGCCGGCTCGGGCATCGACATGGCCACCCTCGTGAAGGACCTGGTCGCAGCCCAGCGCGCGCCGCAGGCGGCCATTCTCGAGCGCCGGGCCGAACGGGTCGAGGCGCGCATCACCGCCCTTTCGCAGTTCCGCGCGGCGCTCGATGCGCTCAACTCCGCGCTGGTCCAGCGGATCGACGCCGGCGCCGTCTCTCCTGTCCCGCGTGTCTCCGATCCCACGGTCCTCACCTTCCGGATGCCGGCCGGCGGTACGCTTCCAGCCCAGCAGGTGGAAGTGAAGGCGCTCGCCACTGCACAGGCCCTGGCCGCGGCCCCCGTCACCGATCTCGATGCCCCCGTCGGGCAGGGCACGCTCACCTTCGCGTTCGGCAAGGTCGGCGGCACCGAGGGCGCCGACAGCTTCGAGACTGCCGGCGTGCCCGATCTCGTCGTCACCATCGACGAAACCAACGACAGCCTGACAGGCCTGCGCAACGCCATCAACGATGCCGCCGCACAGGCGGGCGTGAACCTGCGCGCGGAGTTTCTCGCCGACGCGGACGGAACCCGGCTCGTGATCCGCGGGCAGACCGGGGAAGCGAACGGTTTCCTCGTGATTGCCGACGGCGACCCGGGCCTCGAGTCCTTTGCGTTTGCCGTCGGCGGCAGCGGCGGCCTCGCGCGCACGACGGTTGCCGCCGACGCGCAGGTCGCGATCAGTGGCGTCACCCTGCGGCGGCCGACCAACGAGATCGCGGACCTTGTGCCCGGCGCCATCCTCACCCTGTTCCGTGCGGCGCCGGGCACCCAGGTCACGCTGGTGGCGGAACGCTCCGGCGCCGAGCTTGCGGGCACCGTGCGGGACCTTGGCGGCGCCCTGGGCGAGCTCCTGGCGATCGGCCGCGAGCTTTCGCGCGGCGGCGCAGCCGGTGCCACTGCCGGCGCGCTGGCCTCGGATTCCACCATGCGTCGCGTGGTGCAGAACCTGACGACGCTCACCACGCGCGCGCTCATCGAGCCCAATGGCAATGCGCCGACGCGGCTTTCGGAGATCGGCATCTCGATCACGCGCGAAGGCGCGATCACCATCAACGAGCAGGTGCTGACCCGCGCTGTCACCGACCATCCGGGCGCCGTCGAGCGCATCGTGCGCGCGCTTGGCGACCAGGGCGGATTCTTCACGCCCGGCGGGCCGCTGCGGCAGATGGCGAACCAGCTGCGCGATGCCGCCGAAGGGCGCTTCGGCCAGCCCACGGCGCTGCAGCGCGAAGCCCGGGCCATCGCCCGCGCGCGCGCCGAGCTCGACCAGCGCATGGAGCGCCTGGAGTTCGCCCTCACCCGCCAGTTCGCCCTTGTCGACAGCCAGGTCGGCGCGACGCGGGCCACCGAAACCTTCCTGCGCCAGCAGATCGACATCTGGTTCGCAGGCCGCAACCGATGAGCCCGCCACCCGCCTGAACCCCGAGCACGCCCCAAGGACCGACGCGCATGACCCTCCTCGTTGCAGACCAGCTCCTCCGCGCCCGCCCGACCCTGTCCGACGCCGGACCCTACCGGCATGCGGCCCTTCGCCAGTATCGCTCCGTCACGCTGGAGGCGCGTGTTGCTGCCGCCTCGCCGCACGAGCTCGTCATGATGCTCTTCGAACGGCTGATCCAGCTGCTGCAGGAAGCCTGCGACGCGGCACGCCAGGCGGAGGCAGTGCGCCGGATCCGCGCGACCGAGCGGGCGCTTGCCATCGTCGACGGCCTGGACAGCTCGCTCGACAAGGCGCGCGGCGGCGATGTCGCCGAAGCGCTCGCCAACGCCTATGCGATGCTCCGCGCCCAACTGATGGACGGAAGCACCGCTGCCCTTTCGGCTGCTGCCTTTGCAGCACAGGAAATCGCTGGCGCCTGGCGCGCGATCGGGCGGCCCTGAGCTCAGACCCCCGTTCCGCGCAGGCCAAGCAGATCCAGAAGCGCTGCGCGCGCTTCGCGCACATGCGTCATCAGGTCCGGATTGCCGAGGTCAGACGGCACGATCTCGGCCGGCCACCAGCGCATCACCAGTGCTTCCAGCGCGTCGAGCTTCGCCTCGTCCACGAGAAACCGCGGATCGACGGCCGCCAGGGCATCGGCGGACAAGGCAACCCGCAGGCGCAGGCACGCCGGTCCGCCACCGTTGCGCATGGATTCGCGCAGATCAAGGACATGGAGCGCCGCAATCGGGTTCGCCCGATCCTGGACCACCCGCTGCAGCCAGCGCCACACGCGCGGATTTTCCTCCGCCTCCTTCGGCAGCACGAGCGCCATGCCGTCTGCCACCGTCACCAGCGCGGCATTGAACAGGTAGGAGGAAACCGCGTCCTCAAGGCCCACCTCTGCGGCCGGCGCTTCCACCAGCACGAAACCGGGGACCCGCGCTTCCAGCTCGGCGAGCAGGGCCGCGCGCTCGGCAAAGGCCTCTTCGTGCGCGAAGAGCACATGTTCGTTCGCCACGGCCACCACGTCATTGTGGAAGGCGCCGGCCTCGATCGCAGCATCCGCCTGCTGGGCAAGAATCGCGTGGCGCACGCCATGCCGGCGGACAATGGCAGCCGAGGCCCGCGGGTGCTGGCGCGCCGGGAAGCGGCCGCCTTCGTTGCGGCCATAGACAAACACTTCCAGTCCCGTCGCGTCGGGGCCGGCTGCAAGCCGCATGTGGTTGGCTGCGCCCTCGTCTCCGAAACTCGCCGGCAGCGGCGGGTGGACGGCGAAGAAGCGCGTGTCGGCAAAGGCAAGCGCCAGCTGGGCCAGCGTGCCCGAAGGTTCCTGTGCGCGATGCGGCATGGTCGCGAGATTGGCGACCGTGAAGTGGGTGCGCCCGTCAGCAGTATCCGCGGCCGGGCTGACGGTGGCGGCATTTGCCGTCCACATGGCAGAGGCAGACCAGGCAGCCGCGAGCAGCGTCGGATCCTCCGCCCGGGCGGCCTGCAGGACCTGCTCGTCGCTGCCGGAAAAGCCCATGGCATAGAGCGTGGCAAGGCAGGGTCGGTCATGGGGCAGCAGCAGCCCCTGCGGGATCCCGAGGTCGAGCATCCGCCGCATCTTGGCAAGGCCCTGCAGAGCGGCCGCGCGCGGCGCGGAGGTCGCCCCCTCGTTGGAGGTGGCCGCGAGGTTGCCAAGGCTGAGCCCGGCGTAATTGTGGGTCGGCCCGACGAGGCCATCGA
This sequence comes from Sphingomonadaceae bacterium, assembly GCA_046719675.1. Classification (GTDB taxonomy): domain Bacteria; phylum Pseudomonadota; class Alphaproteobacteria; order Sphingomonadales; family Sphingomonadaceae; genus Thermaurantiacus. The sequence continues at coordinate 3,829 of JBDNCK010000102.1, forward strand.
GCTGCAGTTCCGGCATCAGTTGAGCCCTGTTACAAGCGGTGCGTGGGGGGCCTCGCCCTCGAGCGAGGCAACGGGAAAGGCGCAATAGTCCGCCGCATAGAAGGCAGACGGGCGATGATTGCCGGAAAGGCCGACGCCGCCGAACGGCGCCGAGGAGGCAGCGCCGTTCGTCGGGCGGTTCCAGTTGACGACGCCGGCGCGGGTCTGCGCCCAGAAACGGTCGTAAAGGGCGCGGTCGCCCCCGAGCAGGGAGGCCGCAAGGCCGAAGCGGGTGGCATTGGCAGCAAAGATCGCGGCCTCGAAGTCGGCCACCCGGATGACCTGCAGGACGGGGCCGAAGATCTCCTCGTCGGGATTGTCGGCGCCGGTTGCATCGAGGATGGCCGGCGCGAGGAAGGGCAGGCCATCGTGCAGGCGGCGCGGCGGGCCGGTCAGCCAGCGGCCCTTCAGGGCGTCGGCCATCGCCAGCACGCGGTCGGCAGCGCGATTGTCGATGAGCGGGCCCATGAAGGGCGGGGGGTCGGCAAAGGGCGCGCCGATCCGCATCCGCGCAGCAAGCGCCAGCACGCGCGCAAGCAGCGGGCCTTCGCGGCCCTCCTGGACGATCAGCCGGCGGGCACAGGTGCAGCGCTGGCCGGCCGAAAGGAAGGCGGACTGGAGAATGACAAGGGCCGCCGCATCGAGTGCGTCATCCTCGAGATCCCAGGCGACGAGCGGGTTGTTGCCGCCCATCTCGAGCGCCAGGATCTTCCACGGCGTTTCGGCGAACTGGCGGGCAAGCGCCAGCCCCGTGGGCGCCGAGCCGGTGAACAGCAGCCCGTCCACGTCCGCGGCCGCCAGCGCCCGGCCGGTCTGCGCGCCGCCCTGCACCAGCTGCAGCACGCCGGGCGGAAGGCCGGCTTCGCGCCACAGTCTGTGCATCGCCTCGGCGGTGGCCGGCGTGAGCTCGGATGGCTTGAAGACGATTGCGTTGCCGGCAATCAGTGCCGGCACGATATGCCCGTTGGGCAGATGGGCGGGAAAATTGTACGGCCCGAGGACTGCCAGGACACCATGGGGCTTGTGCCGCACCGCCTGCGTCGTGGCCGGGTCGGCGGCGAGCGCGCGGCTGCTGCTGCCGGTGCGCGTGGCATATGCCTCGACCGAAATCGCGACCTTGGCGGCAACCGAGGCCACCTCGCCCTGCGCCTCCCAGAAGGGCTTGCCGGTTTCCTGCGCGATCGTGCGGGCAAAGCCTTCAGCCGCCGCGCGCACGCGCTCGGCGAAACGCTCGGCGACCGCGATGCGCTCGGCCAGTGGGGTTGCCGCCCAGCCGGAAGCAGCCGCGCGCGCCCTTGCCACCGCCTCCGCCACGGCCGCCTCGCCTGCAACCGGCCCCTCCCAGAGGAGCGCGCCATCGTGCGGACAGAAGCTCCTGAGCGTCTCAGAAGGCGACATGCGTGACCCTTTCGCCAGGCCCGAACCCGCATGCGGGCGGCAGGATGATCGTCTCGCCGGCCGGTTCGGCGGCGATCGCCATGCAGCGGAACCCGGCGAGCGCGCCGCCGGCAACCAGCCGCACGGGGCCCTGCGGCGCTCCCTGCGCCACCTGCGCGTCTGCGGCTTCGGCAATGGTGCGGATGCGGTCGGTTTCAACGTCGAGCGTGGGGCCGCCGTCGAAGATGTCGATGTAGCGATTGTAGCGGAACCCCTCGGCTTCCAGGAGCTTGCGCGCCCCCTTGCCGGCCGGATGCTCGACCCCGAGGACCGCGGCCGCCGAATCCGGAAGCAGGGCTTCATAGACGGGAAACTTCGGCATCAGGTCGGCGATGAACTGGTTGCCGTGCAGGCTGTTGAAGCGATCGGCCTCGACGAAGTCCATGCCGAAGAAGCGGCCTGCAAGCCCGTCCCAGAAGGGCGAGGAGCCATCCTCCCGGATCACGCCGCGCAGTTCGGCGAGACAGTGATCGGCGATCCGGGCGCGATGGCGGGCAATGAAGAGATAGCGGGCGCGGGCCAGCAACCGGCCAAGGCCGCCCGCGCGAAGGTCCGGGGCGAGGAAAAGCCCGCCGACTTCGGCGGCGCCATCGAAGTCGTTGACGAGATGCAGCACCCCGGTGCGGAAGGTGCGCCCCAGCTCCGGGCTGTGCAGCGCGAGGGTGGCAAGCCGGTAGCTGTAGAAGGGCCATTCGGCGCCGACACTGGCAAAGACGGCGGCCGTGCCTCCGACCCGGCCGGACCCGCGATGGGCCAGCACGAGCATGTACATCTCGCCCGCGGGTTGCGTCACATCCGCGGCAAGACTGGCATCCGACTTCGCAAGGCGGCGTTCGAGCGCGGCGCGATCATTGGGCAGGTTGGTGAAGCCGCCGCCGGTCAGGGCGGCAAGCTCCGCGAGGGAGTCGAGGTCGTCCGTGCGCGCTGGCCGGACTTCCCATTCGTCGAGCGCCACCATCTGCACCCCTTGCCGGAAAAGCGGCCGCGCGTGTAACGAATTTCTGCGGCCGAAACCGCAGATTCTGCGGAAGGGAGGAATGGAGGCGCTGGACCGGACCGATCGGCGGATTGTCGCGATCCTGCAGGCGGAAGGCCGCATCACCAATGCCGCGCTTGCCGGGCGGGTTGCGCTTTCGGCATCGGCGTGCCTTGCAAGGGTGAAGCGGCTGGAGGCGGCCGGCGTGATTGCCGGCTATGGCGCCCGCCTGTCGCCCGAGAAGCTGGGGCCGGCGCTGATGCTCCATGCCGAGGTGACGCTGGCCCGCCAC
>JBDNCK010000103.1:0-6539 GCA_046719675.1 Sphingomonadaceae bacterium
ATCCTCCATTGCGCAAGCTTCGCCTTCACCTTCCTTGGCACCATGCGGGGGATCCAGCTGCTCTATGGAGACGATCGCGCACCCACCGCGCAGATGATCTACCAGAGCCTCGCCAATGCGCCGGCCGCCGCTGGCGCCACCTATGTCGCAGGCCTTCTCTATGGCGCGGGGCTCGGGGCGGAAGGCTATCTGGGCATGTCGGCAATCGCCGGCGTCGGCACGCTGCTCGCCCTGCTCCTGGTGATGCGTCGCCGGGCCCTTGCGCCGACGCCGTCCTGACGGCTGCCTGCCCGGCGCAGAAGCGCGGGTTCAGCGCAGAAGATCGGATATGTCATTGGTGCGGAACGGCTCGTTCATGCTCGCCTGCGGGCAGTAGCGGCTGCTCGAGACGCTTCCCCCTTCCCAGCGGACGGAAAAGCGGCTGTCGTCGGGGATCTCGAAGATGACGGTCGAGACCTCGGGCGGCGATTCGTGGCCCCAGCCGCCCAGTTCCTGGCAGGATTGCGTCACCCGGAACCGCCCGCTGCCCTGCGGCTCGACCTTCTCGAAGGTGCAGATCGTGCGCGAGGCGTTCATGCCATCGCCGGTCATCAGGTTCACGGTTGCATTCGACGCCCGGTTGCATGGCGTGTCGGTGGCGACGAAATAGCCGCGACGAAGCGGCAGGCTCGCCGCCTTCGCGCCCCCCGCTCCCTGGGCTGGTGCCGGGCGGGCCGCAACCGCCGCCGGCGGCGGGGCCGCGGCCACCCGGACGGGCACCGGGCCGCCGGGCCGGCCATCCGCGGGAACAAGGGCGAGGCCCGCGCCGCTGAACTGCAGGCGATCCTCGCAGCGCGCGATCCCCTTCCCGCAGGGCGCGCCCAGCCGCGCGATGATGACACTCGCCGGCCTGCCCTCGATGATGCGGTGGCCGGAAACCCGTTCGTCGAAGGCAAGGCGCGCGCCGCCCGCCCCGTCGCCCAGCCAGAGCTGGAGCCGTGCCATGTTGCCGGGTCGGAAGAGGTCAGGCCGGCCGTCGCAGGGAAAGGCGCCTTCGGCCACCAGGAAGTCGGTGCGCCCGTCGCCGTTGAAATCCCGCGGGACGGCAAAGCGGTTCGGCCCGGGCCGGTCGCCGAAGCGGCCACCGGCGGCAAGGCAGGTGGCGACCATCTCGTTCACGCGCGCCTTCACCGGCTCGGGCACGGTCTGCGCGGCTGCGGGCGGAAGGGCGGCAAGAGACAGCGCGACCAGCGCCGCAGAACATGGCAAGCGTTTCAAGACTGGTCCTCCCCTTGCCACCGCGTTAGCGGCAAGGAGAAATCCGGGCAATCCCGCCTGCGGCACGCATAGGGTGGCAAGTCCCCTTGCGGCCCTCACTCCTCTTCATCGGCAGCCGTACCCCGGGCTGCCGGCGGCGCAAGGTCGCGCCGGACGCGCGGGCTGCGCAGCAGGGCATCGATCCGTTCGCCTTCGGCATAGCTCCCGTCGAGCCGGAAGCGGATGTCGGCTGCATATCTGGTGTTCACGGCCCGCGCGATCTCGTGCCGGAACTGGCGGGCGTGGGCGTTGAGTGCCGCGATGACGGCCGCCTGGTCCTCGCTGTTGCTGCCCACCGGCATGACGAAGGCGGTGGCATGGCGGAGATCGGGCGAGACCCGGACTTCCGAGACCGAGACGATGTAGCGGTCGAGCACCTCGTCGCGCACGGCCCCGCGGGCCAGCATGTCGGCAAGCGCATGGCGCATCGCCTCGCCCACCTTCAGGGTACGAAGCGACCGCCCGGCCTCATCCTGCGCCCTTTTCATGGCCCATCCCTTGCCCGGCGCCCAGCCTAGAGGCTGCGCAGGCGTTCCTCGACTTCGAACGTCTCGATCACATCGCCTTCGCGGATATCCTGGAAGTTCTCGAGGCCGATACCGCACTCATAGCCCTTCTGCACTTCCGTCACATCATCCTTGAAGCGCCGCAGCGAGGCGATGGAGCCATTGTAGACGATCACATCGTCGCGCAGCACGCGGGCCTTCAGGTTCCGCTTGATGAAGCCTTCGGTCACCATGCAGCCGGCGGCCTTGCCGAACTTGCCGGCCTGGAACACCTGCCGGATCTCCGCGCGGCCCACCACATTCTCGAAATATTCAGGGCCGAGCTTGCCGGCCATCGCCACCTTCAGCTCGTCGAGCAGGTCGTAGATGACGTCGTAATATTTCAAAGGCACGCCCGCCTGGTTGGCCACCTCGCGCGCCTTGGCGTTCGCGCGCACGTTGAAGCCGATGATGAGCGCCCCCGATGCGCGCGCGAGAGTCACGTCGGATTCGGTGATGCCGCCCACGCCCGCATGCAGCACGCGCACGCGGATCTCGTCGGTGGAAAGCTTGTTGACCGCAGCCACGATCGCCTCGACGGAGCCATGGACATCGGCCTTGATGACGACGGGGAACTCGACGGCCTTGGCCTCCTTCATGGCGGAGAACATGGATTCGAGCGTCGCCGGCGCCATGGCGGTCCGCTTGGCGGTGGCCTGCTTCTGGCGATAGTCGGCGATCTCGCGGGCGCGGGCCTCGCTCTCGACAACCGTCAGCCGGTCGCCGGCGGCCGGCACGCCCGAGAGGCCCAGCACCTCGACCGGCATGGCAGGGCCTGCCTCCTTCACCTGCTGGCCCTTGTCGTTGACGAGCGCGCGGACCTTCCCCCACTCGGCGCCCACCACGAAGATGTCGCCCTGGCGCAGCGTCCCGCGCGCGACGAGCACGGTTGCAACCGGGCCGCGGCCCTTGTCGAGCTTGGCCTCGACAACGATGCCCTCGCCGGCGCGGTTCGGGTTCGCCTTGAGCTCCAGAAGCTCGGCCTGCAGCAGGATCTTCTCGACCAGCTCGTCAAGGCCGGTGCGCTTGAGCGCCGAGACCTCGACGTCGAGCACCTCGCCGCCCATGGCCTCCACCTGCACATCATGCTGGAGAAGATCGGTGCGCACGCGGTTGGCATCGGCGCCGGGCTTGTCCATCTTGTTGATGGCAACGATCATCGGCACGCCGGCGGCCTTCACATGGTTGATCGCCTCGATCGTCTGCGGCATCAGGCCGTCGTCGGCAGCCACCACGAGCACGACGATGTCGGTCACCTGCGCGCCGCGGGCGCGCATCTCGGTGAAGGCCTCGTGACCGGGCGTGTCAAGGAAGGTGATCTTCGCACCCGACGGCACCTGCACCTGATAGGCACCGATATGCTGGGTGATGCCGCCGGCCTCGCCCGCCACCACGTCGGTGCCGCGCAGCGCGTCGAGCAGCGAGGTCTTGCCATGGTCGACATGGCCCATGATGGTAACCACCGGCGGACGTGCCGCCAGCTCCTCGTCGCGGTCCGCCTCGCCATCAAGGCCGATCTCGACGTCGGCATCCGACACACGCTTGATGAGATGGCCGAACTCGGTGACGAGCAGCTCGGCCGTGTCCTGGTCGATGGTTGCCGTGATGGTCGTCGGCATGCCCATCTTGAACAGCGCCTTCACGAGGTCGGCGCCGCGCTCGGCCATGCGGTTGGCGAGTTCCTGGACGGTGATGGCCTCCGGCACCACCACTTCGCGCGGGGTCTTGCTGCCGCCGGCCGATGCACCGCCGCCATGGGCGCGCTTCTGCTTCTCGTTGGCGCGGCGGATGGAAGCGATCGAGCGAGCGCGCACGCCGTCCTCGTCGCCAAGCGCACGGGTAATGGTGAGCTTGCCCGACTGGCGCCGATCGTCGGTCCGGCTGCGCGCGGGCCGCGCCGGCTCGGGAGCCCGGCGCGCGGGGCTTTTCAGCCCTGCACGCTTCGGCCCGGAATCCTCCTCATCATCTTCCGCAGCAGGGGGCGGCACCACCACCGGTGCCTCGGCCGCCTTGCGGGCGGCCGCGGCGGCGCGCGCTGCCTCCTCGGCCTCAAGACGCGCCTTTTCCTCCAGCCGGCGGCGCTCGGCAGCTTCGGCTTCCAGCCGCTCGCGCTCCTCGCGGATCCGCGCTTCCTCGGCGCGCTGCAGCCGCTCTTCCTCGGCGAGCCTGAGCAGCAGGGCCTGCTTCTCGCGCGCTGACAGTTTCGGGTTCTGCAGCGCCTTCTGGATACGCGAAAGCTCCGGCGAGACCTTGGGCGGAGCTGGCGCAACGGCTGCTGGCGGCGCGACGGGCGCCCGCTCCGGCGACCTGGCAGCGGGCTCGCGCTCGGGCGCCCTGGCAGCAGGGGCCGGCTCGGGCGCCTGTTCCGGGGCGGGCGGCTCCGGCGCAGTCTCTGGCCTTTCCACGCGCGGCGCCGGTATGGAAGGAACCGGCGCATCGGGCATGGTGTGGAAGGGAGGTGGCGGCGCCACCGGCTTGGCCGGAGCCCGCGCTGCCGGTGCGTCGGCACCGACCAGTTCCGGCTCGCGCGCGGCAGGTTCCGGCGCTGTCAGGGCCCTGGCGGGAATCGGGGCCTTGGCGGGAACAGGCGTTTCCTCCGCCGCCGGGGCAGGCGCCGCTTCCCCGGGCTTGCGGATGATCCGCGCCTTCTTGGTCTCCACCACCACCTTGTGGGTGCGGCCGTGGCTGAAGCTCTGCTTGACCTGGCTCACCTCGGTGGTCCGCTTGACCCCAAGGGTAGGCCGAAGCCCCAGTCTCGGCTTGTCGTCCTCGCTCATTCCAGTCCTTCATCTTCCCCGCGCGCGCTATCGCGACCCTGCGCGGGCGTCTTCTCATCCGATGGCCGCATGTAGGCAATCCATCGCGCGAGATCCTTCGCGACCCGCGCTGCTGCCCTGCCGTCACTGATACCGACGTGCACCATATTGTCACGCCCGAGCGCCCGGGACAAGCGTTCCCGCCCGACCGGCAGCCGGATGGAGCGCGAATCCGCCGGTCCCCAGGCACGCAGCGCCTGCTCCAGCTTCGCAACGCCGTCCGCAGCGGCGTCGCCTGCATGCAGCAGCAGCTGCAGCTTCCCCGCCCGGGCCGCGGCCAGCAGCCGCTCGCTTCCGAACAGGATTTTGCCCGCCCGATGCTCGAGACCGAGCCGATCCAGCGCGCGCGACTCGAGCCCGTGCGCGATTCGCTCCGGCAGATCGTCGGATATGGTTGGCGGCGCAGTCCTGAAGGCGCGCGCCAGCGCCCCCCTCAGCCGGCCGCGCCGCAGCGCCTCTTCCAGCAGCGGCCGGTCTGCCGCGATCCAGGCCCCGCGGCCGGGCAGCCGCGCGCCAAGGTCCGGCCAGACCTGTCCGTCCGGGCCTTCCACGAGACGGATGAGCCGGGCCCGGGCGCCATGCGCGCCCGAGAGGATGCAGCGCCGCTCCGGGACATGCCCGGCGTGCGCCTTTCCGCCCAGGCCGTCGTCCTGCCCGGGGACCTCATGGACGGGTGTGCGCATGCGCGCCTCCCGTGTGCGCACGCGCGCCCCCCGTGTGCGCACGCGCGCCTCCTGGAAGGCGCGTGCGTGGGCGCAGGCTCATGCCGCGTCCTCCTCGAACCAGTGTGCGCGCGCGGCCATGATGATCTCATTGCCTTCCTGCTCCGACAGGCCGAAGGCCGCGAGCACGCCCGGCGGCACTTCCCGCCGCTTGTCACCCCGGCCGATCAGCTCATCGGTCGAGAGATCGGCAAGATCATCGAGGGTGCGGATTCCCTTGGCGCCCAGCCGCACCAGCATCGCCTCGGTCAGGTGCGGAAGTTCGGCCAGCGCATCCTCGACGCCGAGCGCCCGGCGCTGCTCGCGAAGGGCGGCCTCGCGCCGCTCGATCGCTTCCTCGGCGCGGCGCTGCAGCTCGGCTGCCGTTTCCTCGTCGAGTCCCTCGATGGAGGCGATTTCCTCCAGCTCCACGAAGGCCACTTCCTCGAGGCTGGTGAAGCCTTCCGCCACCAGCAGCTGCGCCAGCGTCTCGTCGAGGTCGAGCTCGCGCTCGAACAGCTCGGACCGCTCGACAAACTCCTTCTGCCGCTTCTCGCTTTCGGCGGCCTCGGTCATGATGTCGATCTGGTGGCCGGTCAGCTGGCCGGCAAGCCGCACATTCTGCCCGCGCCGGCCGATGGCCAGGCTCAGCTGGTCATCGGGCACCACCACCTCGAGGCGGCTTTCCTCCTCGTCGATCACCACCTTGGAGACCTGCGCCGGCTGCAGCGCGTTGACGACGAAGGTGGCCGTGTCGGGCGACCAGGGGATGATGTCGATCTTCTCGCCCGCCAGTTCCTGGACGACGGCCTGCACCCGGCTGCCGCGCATGCCGACACACGCCCCCACCGGATCGATCGAGCTGTCGTGGGAGAGCACCGCGATCTTGGCACGGCTGCCCGGATCGCGGGCGCAGGCCTTGATCTCGATCACGCCGTCATAGATTTCGGGCACTTCCTGCGCGAACAGCTTCTTCATGAACTCGGGGTGCGCGCGGGAGAGAAAGATCTGCGGCCCGCGGCTCTCGCGGCGGACGGACATGATATAGGACCGCACCCGGTCGCCGACTCGCAGCACCTCGCGCGGGATCTGCTGGTCGCGCCGGATCACCCCCTCGGCGCGACCGAGATCGACCACGATATGGCCGAACTCCACGCGCTTGACGACACCCGTGATGATCT
>JBDNCK010000104.1:0-6524 GCA_046719675.1 Sphingomonadaceae bacterium
CAAAACTCCGGCCGCGCTTTGCTGCCTATCTCGAGACGGTCAAGAGCTACGAGAAGAACCGGTTCCGGGGCGATGCGGAGGCAATCGCCAGGGTCCGCGAGGCATGGGGCCCATGGATTGCAAAATGGGGTTATCGCGCGCCGCAGCCTGCAGCCTGATCCTCGTCGCCGGCGGCTGCGCGGTGCCGGCCGAGGGGCCGCCCCGCTTCCCCCGCGAGCAGTGCCGGGTGGTGCCGGTGGCAGACGCGGCAACCGGCCTGCCGATCGCCGGGATCGAGGATGTGGCACGGCATGGCGATGTGCTCATCCTGTCAGCGCATGACCGGCTGGCCGAGCGGCGCGCGAAGGCCGGCGACAGGCTGCCAGAGGGCGGGCTCTGGACGATCCCGGTCGAACGCCTGCTTGACGGGGAGACCCGGGCCGAGCGGCTGGTGCCGGCGGGCACGGCCGGCGGGCTGCGGCCGCACGGCATCGCCGCCGACCATGGCCGGCTTGCCGTCATCAACCGGCCGATGGAAAAGGGCGGCAAGCCCGCCATTCTCGAGTTCGCGCTTGCCCCCGGCCCGCGCCTCGTTGCCATCCACCGGGTGGACGGGCCTGGGCTCGACCCGTGCGCGCTCAACAGCGTGGCATTCCGGGAGGACTCGATCCTTGCGACCCTGCACCTGGCCCGCTGCCCCTCCTCGCTCCCGGGCCAGCTGACGGTCGCGCCCGACAGCGGGCGGCTGATCCGAATCGGCAACGGGCAGGTTGCGGTGCTGGCCGAGGGCCTTCGCTTCGCCAACGGCCTTGCCGTGCTGGATGGCGGGGTGGTGGCCGTTGCCGAAACGCGCGCTGGCCGCATTCGCCTGTCCGACCGCGAGGCGCCGCTCGAGGTGCCGGGCGGTCCGGACAATCTGACGCTCGACCCGCAGGGCCGCCTGGTGGCGGCGGTGTTTCCAAGCCTCTGGCGCATGGGCCTGCACCTGTTCGGCTGGCGCGACACCGCGCCATCGCGCGTGGTGGCCATCGACCCGTTGACGGGCGACGCCGAACTGCTGTTCGATGATCCCGAGGGTGAGCTGCTGCCGGGGGTAACCGTGGGGCTGATGCTGGAAGACGCGCTGGTGGCAGGCGCCGTGCATGCCGGAGGGCTGCTGCTGTGCCGCTGATGCTGGTGACGGGGGCCGGCGGCTTTCTCGGCGGCCATCTGGTGCGGCTGGCCGCAGCACGGGGCTGGCAGGTCCGCGGCCTTGACCTCGCCCATCCGCGAGAGGCCCCCTATGAGGCATTGGTCGGCTCGGTGGAAAGCCCCAGGCAGGTGGCAGCCGCAATGGAAGGGGCAGACGCGGTCATCCATGCCGCCGCGCTCACCCCCCTCTGGTATCCCGACCGCCGCGCCTATTTCCGCGTGAATGCCGGGGGCAGCGCGCATGTGGCGCGCGCTGCGCGGATCGCAGGCGCCCGCATGGTGCAGGTGTCTTCCTACACGGTGCTGGTCGGCGCAGCCGCGCCGGGAACCCTGCTGGACGAGACCGCCGAGCTCGACCCGCGCCAGACGCTGGGCGCCTATCCCGCCTCCAAGCGCGAGGCCGAGCTCGCAGTGCTGGCAGAAGTGGCTGAGGGGCTGGATGCGTCCATCGTGCTGCCCTCGGCGCCGGTGGGGCCGGGCGATCGCACGCCCACGGCGCCCATGCGGCTCATCGGCAATCTGGTGCGCGGGCGGCTGCCGGCGCTGTTCGAGACCAGCATGAACCTGGTGGCCGTGGAAGCCGTGGCCGAGGGGTGTCTTGCGGCGCTCGAACGCGGCCAGCCGGGCCGCCGCTACCTGCTCTCCGGCGAGGATGCGTTGCTGAGCGAGGTGGCCGCCGAAGTCGCCCGGCTGGCCAATGTGCGCGCGCCTTCCGCGCGGGTGCCCGCCTGGCTTGCCATGGTGGCGGCCTATTTCTCGGAGATGGGCGCCTTCTTCGGCAGTGGCGAGGCCGGCGCACCGATCACCGGCGTGCGGCTGGCAGCTGCTGCCCCGCGCTTTTCCAACGCGCGCGCGCGTGCGGAACTCGGCTTCGACCCGCCGCCGCTTGCCGAGACGCTCGCTGCTGCCGTGCGGGCCGTTCAGGCGGCATAGGTTCGGCCCTTCCACTGGCCCCCGCGGCGGCGCCAGTGCCGAAAGGCCGAAAGCAGGGTGAAGCCGGTATAGAGGAGGGCAGCAGCCGGCAGCGTCAGGGCCAAGGCCAGCGGCTTTCCGCAGTACCGGACCATGGGGACATAGGTAAGCGCCATCAGCGCCCAGGCAGCGCCGGCAAGAAGCGCGGCCAGCCCGTCCTGGTGCAGCGGCCACGTGAGCAGGACAAGCGGCGGCACCAGATAGGTGAGCGCCAGCCCGACGACCGTGCCCGCCAGCTTCAGCGGCGAGAAGCCGAGCTGGCTGTAGGCGGTGCGCGCGACCATGTTGGCGATTGCGGGAAGGGCGCGGTTGTCGCGCAGGCTGGTGGCAGGCGCTGCCCGATCGGCCAGCACCAGTTCGATCCGCCGGCGCGGCGGCCCGGCCTTGACGACGGCGGCCAGCGTGCAGTCGTCGATGAGGGCGCCGCGGATGGCCGCAAGGCCGCCGATGCCCTCCAGCACCTCGCCACGGATGAGCACCACCCCGCCGGCGGCCCCGGCGACGGCGCTTGCCGGATCGTTCACCCGCGGAAACGGGTAGAGCTTCTGGAAGAAGTAGAGGAAGGCCGGGATGAGGAGGCCGCCCCACAGCCCGCGGCAATCCAGCCGCGCCATGACCGAAAGCAGCGCAAGATCCGCCGCCTCGGCGCGCGCGACCAGGCGTTCCAGAAGCTCGGGCCCGTGCGCGATGTCGGCATCGGTCAAAAGCAGCCATCGGGCCTCGGGCGCCTTCGCGCGCGCGGCCTGGCGGGCGGCCTCCAGCGCCCAGAGCTTGCCCGACCAGCCGGGCGGCAGGGGGGGCACCGGCACGATCTCCAGCGGCCGTGCCCCAGTGGCAGCCGCGCGCGCGACGTCGGCGGTGCCATCCGTCGAGCCATCATCTGCAAGGAAGATTCGCAGGGCCCCGGGATAGGAGCTCGCCATGTGCGACGCGACGACAGCCCCGATCGTCTCCGCCTCGTCGCGCGCCGGGATCAAAACGGCAATCTCCGGCCAGGCGGGCGGCGCCGGCGCCGGGCGCAGCCGCTCGCCAGCGTGCCAGAAGCGGCCATGGAACAGCGCCAGGCAGATCCAGACGAGAAGGGAAAGGCCGGCAAGCCAGAGCATCGCCGCCGCTTGGGCGCTTGGCCGGGCCCGCGCAAGCCTTCCGGTCGGGCATTCGCAGCCCTATAGGCAGGCGTCATGCAGGTGTTTCGCGATGCCGAGATCGAGGCGAACAGCGGCAAGGGAGCAGGGGAGGAGAATTTCCCCGTCGCCTCGCGGCTGGTGGCGCGCGAGCTGCGGCCGCATTTCCTGGCCTATTATGCCTTTGCCCGCGCAGCCGACGATATCGCCGATTGCCCCGATCTTGCGCCTGCCGAGAAGCGCTTCCGGCTGACCGCCTTTCGCGATGTGCTGGAAGGCCGGGCAAAAGGGCTGACCCGCGCGGAGGCGCTCGCCCGCAGCTTCAGGGAAACCGGCGTCTCCGTTGCCCGCGGCTCCGATCTTATCACGGCCTTCCTGCAGGATGCCGACCAGTCCCGCTATCGCAGCTTCGCGGAGCTTCTCGGCTATTGCCGCTTCTCGGCCGACCCGGTGGGCCGCTTCCTGCTTGACCTGCATGGGGAAGACCCGGCGCTCTACCCCGGGTCGGATGCGCTGTGCACCGCGCTCCAGATCCTGAACCACCTGCAGGACCTTGGCGAAGACCGCCGCCGGCTCGACCGGGTCTATCTGCCGCTCGACTGGCTGGAAGCCGAGGGGCTGGACGAGACGGCGCTCGACGCACCGCTTGCCACGCGCGGGCTGCGGCGCGTGATCGACCGCTGCCTCGACGAGGTTGACCGGCTGCTCGATGCGACGGCCCCGCTGCTTGCCGGGCTTCGCACCCGCTCGCTCCGGGCGGAAAGCGCGGCCATTGCCGCACTTGCCCGCCGGCTCGCAGCCCGGCTGCGCCGCGACGATCCGCTGGCGATGCGCGTCGCCCTTTCCAGGGGCGATTTCGCAGCCGCGCTTGGCACCGGCCTTGTCTCGTCCCTGTTCCGGCGGGCGGCGTGACCGCAACGCTTGCCGCTCTGCTTCCCGCGCCTGCCCCTGCGGATCTGGATCCGGTGGCGTTGGCGGCTGCCATCACCCGCGCGTCGGGCACCAGCTTCGGGCCGGGCATGGCCATCCTGCCGCGGACCCGGCGCGAAGGCATGCACGCCGTCTATGCCTTCTGCCGGATGGTGGATGATATCGCCGATGGCCCCTTCCCGGCGGCCGACAAGCATGCAGCCCTGGCCGCCTGGGGGGAGGAGATTGGCCGCCTCTATGCCGGGCAGCCGCGAAGCGCGGTCGGCCGGGCGCTGCAGCCCGCCATCACCAGCTTCGCGCTTCCCGAAACCGAGTTCCGCCTGATGATCGAAGGGATGGCGATGGACGCCCACGGGCCCATCGTCGCCCCGGTCCGCGAGCAGCTGGCCCGCTACACGCGCCGGGTTGCAGGGTCGGTGGGGGCGCTTTCCATGCGCATCTTCGGCGCCTGGAGGGGCGACGTCTCCGACCGCTTCGCGCACGCGCTCGGAGACGCCTTCCAGCTCACCAACATCCTGCGCGACATCGAGGGCGATGCAGCGATCGGCCGGCTCTATCTGCCGCGCGAGATGCTCGACCGGCACGGGATCCCGCCCGACCCGCAGGCCGTGCCGGGCCATCCGGCGCTGCCGGCGCTGTGCCGGCAGCTGGGAGCGGAAGCGCGCGCCTGCTACAACGAAGCGCGCGCGCTGGCGTCTGCCCACAGCCGGGTCCGGCTTGCGCCCGCGCTCGTCATGATGGGCGCCTACGAAGCCTATCTCGACCGCATGGAAGCCCGCAACTTCGCCCGCCCGCTGCCGGAGCCGCTTCTGGGCAAGCGCGAGAAGCTGTGGCACGGGCTGCGCTATGCGCTGGCCGGGCCGGGGCCGGCACGGGCTTGAGCAAGGGGCATGTGCATGTGGTGGGGGCCGGGCTCGCCGGCCTCTCGGCAGCGCTCCACCTGCGCAGCGCCGGCCTGGACGTTACCCTCTGGGAGGGGGCGCGCGCTGCCGGCGGCCGCTGCCGCAGCTATCATGACAGCCGCCTTGACTGCCTGATCGACAATGGCAACCATCTGGTGCTGTCGGGCAACCGCTCGGTCATGCGCTATCTTGCGCTTGCGGGCGCTCCGGATGCGTTGGTGCCGGCACCGGCTGCGGCCTTTCCCTTCGTCGATCTTGCCTCCGGCGAACGCTGGACGGTTGGAATCAACGATGGCGCCCTCCCCTGGTGGCCGCTCAGCCGCGCCCGGCGCCCGGCGGGCGTCCCGCTTGGCGCCTTCCTGCGGTCGCTGCCGCTGCTCTGGGCCAGCCCAGAGGCGACGATCGCCGATGCCGTGCAGCCCGAAGGCCATGCGCTCACCCGCTTCTGGGAGCCGATGAGCCTTGCCGTCATGAACCTGCCGCCCCACCTTGCCTCGGCGCGGCTGATGGCAGCGACCGCGCGGGAGGCCTGGCGCGACGGTCGCCTCTGCCGGCCGATGTTCGCGCCCGAAGGGCTTGGCACCGCGCTCGTCGAGCCGGCGCTGCGCACGCTGGCCCGACAGGGCGTGGCCGTCCAGTTCGGCCGAGTGGTGCGGGCGGTGGAGGAACAGGGGGGGCGGGCATCGGCCCTCCGGTTCGCCAGCGGCGAGCCGGTCTTGCTCGGGCCTTGCGACGCCGTCGTGCTCGCCGTGCCGCCGGTGCGGCTCAACGAACTCTTCCCGGAGGCCGGAGCGCCGGAGGAAGCCTCCTCCATCCTGAACGCGCATTTCCGGCTCGACCGGCCGGTGGATGCGCCGCGCCTGCTCGGCGTCACTTGCGCCCGCACGCAATGGATCTTCGCCCGGCGCGAGGTGCTGTCGCTCACCATCTCGGCGGCAGAACATGTCGAGGGAACGGAAGCCGAGCATGCAGCGCTGCTGGCGCAGCTTTGGGCCGAGACGAAGGCCGCACTGGGCCTTGCCCCGGAGCTCCAGTTTCGCGCCGCGCGCATCGTCCACGAACGCCGGGCCACCTTCCGGCAGACGCCGGAGGCCGTCGCGCAGCGGCCGAAGACCTTGACACGCCTGCCCAATCTGGTGCTGGCAGGAGATGCGATCGACACCGGGCTTCCCGCCACCATCGAAGGAGCGGTGCGATCGGGCGAAATGGCCGCGCGGGCGCTGGCCGGCGGCGCGGCATCAGGGAGTAGCAGATGAACCTTGCGCTTGAACGGGCGGCGCTTGAACCGGACCTTCTGGCGCGCGACGCGCGCCGCGCGCTTGTCGAGGAGCGCGCGGAGAAGCTCTTCGCCATGCAGAAGGAAGACGGTCACATCGTCTTCGATCTCGAAGCCGACACCACGATTCCCGCCGAAGTCGTGCTGCTT
>JBDNCK010000105.1:0-6515 GCA_046719675.1 Sphingomonadaceae bacterium
AGCGCTTGCGCGCGGTCGCAAGGGCCTTCGGGCGCCCGGTCGCAAGGAATTCGAGCACGCCTTCCGCGGCATACTGGCCGCTCGTCATCGCGTAATAGATGCCTTCGCCCGATGCCGGCGCCACCACGCCTGCCGCATCGCCTGCCACCACCACGTCGCGGCCATTGTCCCAGCGCCTGAGCGGCTTCAGCGGGATGGGCGCGCCCTCGACCCGGATCGTCTCGCAGGAATCGAGCCCGGTATCGCGGCGAAGCTCCGCCACGGCCTCGCGCAGCGGAAAGCCCTTGTTGGCGCTTCCCACCCCGATCGAGGCAGTGTCGCCATGCGGGAACACCCAGGCGTAGAAGTCCGGAGACAGCCGGCCCTGGTAGAACACGTCGCAGCGCGCGCGATCGAAGGCATCGGAGTCAACTTCGGGTGACTTCACGACTTCGTGATAGGCAAACACGCAGGGCACGCGCTCGGCGCCCGGCAGGGCGGCCCGGGCGACGCCGGAGCGCGCGCCGTCGCAGCCGATGACGGTCCGCGCCCGGATCTGCGCGAGCGGCGCATTCCGGCCGGCGCCCTTGGGCCGATAGTGGACGACGGACACGCCGTCCTCGTCGCGCGTGAGGCCTTCGAAGGTGCCGGCGCGGCGCTCGGCGCCTTCGCGTGCCGCACGTGCCCGCAGCCATTCGTCAAAATGCTCGCGATCAACAAGGCCGACGAAATTGCCGCCCACGGGCATGTCCACCGTCTTGTTCGAAGGCGCGATCATGCGGGCCGAGGTTGCACGCCCGACCACCAGATGATCGGGAATGGCATAGTCGCGGAGCAGGCGTGGCGGGACGGCGCCGCCACATGGCTTGATGCGCCCGGCCCGGTCCAGAAGCACCACGGAGCGCCCGGCGCGCGCGATTTCGGTGGCAGCCGTCGCGCCCGACGGCCCGCCACCCACCACGACGGTGTCGTAGACTTGGGTCATGTTGCAACTCCCATGCCAGCATCGAGCCCCTCCCGCCGGGGCACATGGATCCGCACGGCAAGGCCTGCTGCTGCCAGGAAGAGCAGCGCCTGTGCCGAAAAGACGAGGAAGAAGGCGGTGCCGTCGGCGCCCAGCAGCGCCCGCCCGATGTCGAGCCCGGCCGCTCCCAGCATGCCGCCCAGCCCGAAGGCGATCGCCTGGGCGGCCCCCCAGAGCCCCATGCGGATGCCCTCGCGGCCGCGCCCGTCAAGGCCTGCCAGGTCCATCATCGCGGCAATGGCGGCAACCGCGAACATGCCGTTGCCAAGCCCCAGCAGCATGACGGCAGCGGCAAGCGGGAAGCCCGGGCCGGCCAGGGCGCCACTTGCAATCAGCGCAAGCGCCCCGGCCGAAAGCAGGCAGCCCAGGACCACGAGCGCGCGGATGCCACCGGGAAGCAGCGGCGCAATCCGCCGGCCCAAGCCGCCGACAAGGATCATGCCAGCGAGCACCGCCCCGTTCTGGAAAGAGGCAAGCCGCGTCGACTCGCCCGGGGTATATGCGAAGACAAGGCCCGCAAACGGCTCCATGATCACTTCCTGCATGGAGTAGGCCAGCATCGAGACGAACACGAAGATCGAGAAATGGCGAACCCGGCTGTCGCCCCAGATGGCATGGATTGCGCTGCCAAAGCTCTCCGACCGGCGCTCGGGCGGCGGTGGCGCGATCCCTTCGGCCACGCCGGCGATGGCAGCCAGCGTCAGCAGGAAGGAGAAGAGGCACACGGCGCCGGCCACCATGGCGAGGCGCTGGGGCGAGAAGGGGTCGAGGAAACCGCTGGCAACGCCTGCCGTGATGGCGATGCCCGCCACCATCATGATCCATGTGGTGGCGGCTGCCGCCGGCCTGCGGTCGGGTGCCACGCGGCTGGCAAGAAGCGCCAGAAGCGATGTGCCCGAAGCGCCGACCCCGCCGCCGATCAGCGTGAAGGCCAGCACAGCCAGCAGCACGCCCGGCAGCGGATGGACGGCCATCAGGAACACGGCGTTGGTGGCAAGCAGCGCCCCGATTGCGAGCATGCCCATCCCGCCGACGATGAAGCGCTTGCGGTTCCCGCCGCGGTCGGAGGCGTGGCCGAAGGTCGGGCGGGAGAGCTGCACGCCATAGTGCCAGGCGATGAGGGCGGCCGGCAGGATCGCGGGCAGCGCATATTCCACCACCATGATGCGATTGAGCATCGAGGTGGTCAGCATCACGATCCCGCCCAGCGCGCTCTGCACCAGCCCCAGCCGCAGGATCCCGCCGATCCCGAGATGGGGGAGGGCGCTCATCCGATGAGGCTCCCGACCCCGGCGGCTGCCACCATCATGCCGAGCACATAGGTTGCGACCCCCGTGCCGTTGTACCAGGGTGCGTGCGCCCGTGGGTCCGACAGGAGGCGGCGCATGAAGAGAAGCTGCAGCAGGATGCCTCCTGCGATGATGGCCGCATGGATGGGGAGGCCCCAGGCGGCAAGCAGGGCCACGACTCCCACCTGCGGCAGGGCCATCACCACGCAGGAAACCCTTGCAGCCCGCTCCGGCCCGAGCATCACCGGCAGCGAGCGCAGGCCCATGGCACGATCGCCCTCGATCGCCTTGAAATCATTGAGGGTCATGATGCCGTGGGCGCCCAGGCTGTAGAGGAGGAGCAGGGCGAGGATCTTCGCATCGGGAAAGGCGCCGAGCATGACGGCAGCACCCGTGAACCAGGTGAGCCCCTCATAGGCAAATCCGCAGGTGAGCGGACCCCAGATGCCGCTTGCCTTGAGGCGGGGCACGGGCGTCGAGTAGATCCATGCGAGCAGCAGCCCGAGGCAGGTCGCTGCAAACACGATCGGGCCGATGAGCGCTGCCACGGCAAGCGAGACCAGGCTTCCTGCAATCGCGATCCACAGACCCCAGCGGCCAGGGATCCGCCCCGAGGGAATCGGGCGGTCCGGCTCGTTGATGGCGTCCACATGCCGGTCGAACCAGTCGTTGACGGCCTGGCTCGTTCCGCACACGAGCGGCCCGGCGAGCAGCACGCCGGCGACGAGGAACGGCCAGCGCTCGCCCAGCGGAACACCCGACGAGACGACCCCGCAGGCAAAGGCCCACATGGGCGGAAACCAGGTGACGGGCTTGAGCAGCGTCAGGACATCACGCGGATGCGGAACCCCGTGGGGGCGGACCTGTGCCAGTCCAGCGTCACGTGCCTGCGCCATGGGGCGGGAACCTAGAGCCCCCGCCTTCCGACCGTCAAGCTGGATTGACACTTGTCCATGTCGATTTCCCCGATGGGCACCCAATCCGGGGCGATCAGCTGCGATTTTCCCCCGTGTCGCGTGCGAGGCCATGCCGGTGGAGCTTGAGATAGAGGCCCTGCCGCGAGAGTCCGAGGATCTCGGCGGCAGACGCGCGGTTGTTGTCCGCGCACTTGAGCGCCGCCTCGATGCACAGGCGCTCGATGAGGTCGGTCGATTCGCGCACGATGTCCTTCAAGGACATGCGCCCGACGAGGCGGGTCAGTTCCTCGACCGAGCGCGGCGACGCCATGTCGGCGGTCAGCGCCGGCCGCTCCGCTTCCACGGTCCTGAGCGTGAAGCCGTGGACCTTCGTCTCGCCATCCCTTGCGGCAATGGCCGAGACTTCCACTTCCAGCTGTTCGTCGAAGCGGGTCCGCACGATCGTCGGCAGGTTGTGAAGATGCCCATGGTCGGCAAGCTGCGCCGTGAAGAGACCTGCATCGATTCCCGGGCGGCCAAGGAAGCGGTAGATGGCAAGGCCGACGACATCCTCGCGCCGGCCGTGGCCGACGAGTTCCAGGAAGGCGCCATTGGCGTCCAGGATGTCGAATGCCTCGTCGGTCATGACAAAGGGGTCGGGGATCCGCTCGAGCAGATCCGAAAGATAGCGTTCCGGCGCGCGCGTGCTGGGGTCGAGAAGCCGGAGCAGAAGGTGCGACCCGCCACCCTGCCGGAAAGGCACTCCGGAAACGAGGGCTGGGCGCCCGGTCTCGGCGAACCGGACGCTGGCAGGGGCGACATCGTCGGTTGCAGCGAGCGCGCCCAGGAAGGCGACAAAGCCCTCGCGGTCGCCAGGTGCCACCAGTGAAGCGACCGGCCTGCCGCCAAGCCCAGTCCGGCCGATCAGCCGTTCGGCCGCCGGATTTGCTTCCGTCACCGCGCGGGTGCGCGAGTCGACAATCAGCACTGCTTCACCCGAGAGGTTGAACAGGAGGCGATAGCGGGATTCGCTCTGGCGGCTCTTGAGCCGCTCGCGCTCGATGGCCTGCTGGGCCTGGATCAGCCGCTGCTGCATCTGCGCAACGGCGCGCAGGTCACGACCGACGGCAATGACTCCCTCGCCGGTGCCAACGGCAAGGAACCGCAGCGGCAGATCGCCCTGCTCGGCCAGCTGGTTGACCTGCCGCCACGGGCCCGGCTCGCGGCCGCTGGCAAGCATCTCGATGACCTTGGGCCGGCTGTCGGGGTGGACGGTCTCGGACCAGGGCTGACCGATCCAGCTCTCGACTCCCTGCTCGGCCAGCTCGCGCGATCCCACCGCCATGTCCCGGATGACGCCCTCGCGGTCAACGACCAGGGCCAGATCGCCTGCGGCGCCGATCAGCGATGCGGCGAGGTCATGATCCAGGCTGCCCAGCGACGTTTCCGGCGAGCGAAAGGGGAAAGGCTCCGTCGAAGGTGTCTGGGCATCCATCCGGATATGTCGATTCTCCTGGCGGCAATGCCGCCTTCAGCAGTGTCGCGCTCCTGTAAAACCATAGGCGTTCAGGAGCGACTCGGCGCGCTGGACTGCAACCCGCGCGTCCGATGCCGTCGCGTCGGCCCCCAGCAGCAGCGCCAGCTCCGGCCGCTCCGTCAGCAGGCTGCCTCCCACCATCACCAGCAGGCCGGGATTGCAGGAGTTGGTCCGCAGCGCCTCGATGAGACCAGGCACGCGCTCCACCTGCGGATCCTGGGAGATGGTGAGGCCCACCAGGTCAAAGGGTTCGGAGGCAACGGCGGCAACGAGCGCCTCGTCACCCGCGCCGCCGAGGTTGACGGCATCCCACCCGCAGGAACGGAAATACTCGCTCACCACCAGCGGCGCGAGCACATGCTGGTCGCCTTCCACCAGGCCGAACAGGGCGCGCCGGACGGTCCCCGAGCCGTTGCGGGTCGGCCTCAGCCGGTCCGCGAGGGCATGGGTCAGTTCCTGCAGGCGCCACATGCCCATGGTCACATCCACGAAGTCGCAGCGGTCCTCGTCCCAGAAGGTGCCGAGCATCCGCGCCGTCGGCACGAAAAGATCGAGCAGGACGGACTGTGGCCCGACACCCGATTCGAGGAGGCGGTCGAGATCCGACTGCAGGTCGGTTACATCGCGTGCGAGCACGGCGTGGGCGAAATTCTCGACGTCTGCTGCCGTCGGCGGTGGCACTGCGGGCGGGCCGGACTCCGCCGCGGACGGCGACGCATCCGTGGCCGGCAGATGGGCGACAAGAAGCCGCGGAATCACCTGTGCCTCGATGATGCTCGCAAGGGTTTCGGGGGAAACGGGCGTGCCGTTGCGACGCAGGCGCCCGATCCCGAAGTCCCGAAGTGCCGGAAAGCGCTGCAGCAGGCCTTCCAGACTGAGTGCCAACCCGATCCCGACCGTTGCCATCACGGTCCTCCCGTTATCGGCCGTGGCGGCTGATTCCGCTCCGGCAAATGGGCCGCCCATCTGACGGGGCGATTCACCATTCACCGCAAGCCTATTCATCGTTCCGCCACATTTCAATCACCCGGCCGCTTCCTTCCTGTCGCTGCGTCATCGTCCCTCATTTCGCTGCGCCATCGCAGGGGGCCATGCCTCGGGCTGCAGCAACCAGGCGACCGGCCGCGCTGTCAATCTATATGGGCGTCAAGTTTCGTTGACAATCCCGAATCCGGCCCATAGTCTCGCCCCCAAGCGAAGGGAGATCCGGGATCGCAATGGAGCTGCTTGCCGAGACCAGCCTGGCCGCCGATCACAAGCCGCATTGCGCGACACCAGCTGGCGTGTCGGGTCGCCGAAAGCCTCTCTATACCCCGGAGGAGCGCCGCCGCCGTGACGAGAGCCGCTGGACCCTCGTTCAGGGCGTGCTCGCACCACTGCAGTTCCTCGTCTTCCTCGTCAGTCTCGCGCTCGTCGTGCGGTTCCTGTTGACCGGAGCCGGGGAGGCTGCCGCCACCGTCTCAATCCTTGTCAAGACCGCGATCCTCTACACGATCATGGTGACCGGCGCGATCTGGGAGAAGGTCGTCTTCGGGAAGTATCTCTTCGCGCCCGCCTTCTTCTGGGAAGACGTCTTCTCGATGCTCGTGATTGCCCTGCACACGGCCTATGTCGTCATGCTGGTCCGGGGCATCGGAAGCGTCGATCAGCAGATGGCCGTGGCCCTTGCCGCCTATGCGGCCTATGTCATCAATGCCGGGCAGTTCCTCTGGAAGCTGCGCATGGCCCGGCTGGACGCGCAGGCGGAGGCGTCCGCGTGAACGCGCCGGCCTTCCAGAAGGGTTGCGCCA
>JBDNCK010000106.1:0-6369 GCA_046719675.1 Sphingomonadaceae bacterium
CGCTTGCATCCTCCAGCAGCTTCAGACCCTTGTCGAGGGTCTGGCGGAAGCGCACTTCCTCCAGCTTCAGGGTCTCCGCGATCAGCGGCTGGGCGCGCGCCAGCTCCGGCCAGGCCGATCCCATCGCGCGCACCAGCGTCGGCACCAGCCGATGCATCAGCGGCTCGCCGGCCCCCAGCAGATGGGCGTGCCGCATGGCGCGCCGCATGATGCGGCGCAGCACATAGCCGCGGCCTTCGTTGGCTGGCAGCACGCCATCGGCGATGAGGAAGCCTGAGGCGCGCAGATGGTCCGCAATCACCCGGTGCGAGGCCTTCGTTTCAGGCGCGTGCGTGGCGGTCTTCGTCAGCTCGCCCGAGGCCTCGATAAGCGTGCGGAAGACATCCGTCTCGAAATTGTCGTGGGTTCCCTGCAGCACCGCGGCAATCCGCTCGAGACCCATTCCGGTGTCGATCGAGGGCCTCGGCAGCTCCACCCGCGTGCCATCGGGCTGCTGGTCATACTGCATGAAGACGAGGTTCCAGATCTCGACGAACCGGTCCCCATCCTCGTCCGAGCTTCCGGGCGGGCCGCCTGGAATGTGCGGGCCATGATCGTAGAAGATCTCCGAGCAGGGCCCGCAGGGGCCCGTGTCGCCCATCGACCAGAAATTGTCGGAGGTGGCGATCCGGATGATCCGCTCCTCGGGCAGGCCCGAGATCTTCCGCCACAGCGCGAAGGCCTCGTCGTCGGTGTGGTAGACGGTTGCCGTCAGCCGCTCCGGATCGAGGCCCCAGGTACGGGTAAGCAGGTCCCAGGCGAGTGCGATCGCGCGCTCCTTGAAATAATCCCCGAAGGAGAAATTCCCGAGCATCTCGAAGAAGGTATGGTGGCGCGCAGTGTAGCCCACATTGTCGAGATCATTGTGCTTGCCGCCGGCGCGCACGCACTTCTGGGAGGAGGCCGCCGTCCTGTACGGGCGGGTTTCGAGGCCCGTGAAGACATTCTTGAACGGGACCATCCCGGCGTTCACGAACATGAGCGTCGGGTCCGAGCGGGGCACGAGCGGAACGGAGGGCACGATTTCGTGCCCGGCCTCCTCGAAATGCGCGAGGAACGCGCGGCGGATGTCGTCGGTAGCCAGCACGGGGGCGGTCATACGGTGCCGGTGCGAAGCCGCGCAAGCACCCTCTTGAAGCGCGAGGACGCAAACCTATGTCTGTGGTGTCGCAAACCGCGGCGCCCGGACGGGGCTGCAGGGGCGCGATGTCCGGCCCGGACGGGCGGACAACCCGTGCAACCATTGCTTGAGGAGGATGGACATGCGTTCGACGTTTGACTTTACCCCGCTGCTGCGTTCGTCGGTCGGTTTCGAGAATCTCAACCGGCTGTTCGATCTTGCCACCCGCATGACCGATGCGGACACCGCCTTCCCGCCCTACAACATCGAGAAGCTCGGCGAGGACCGCTACCGGATCACCATGGCGGTGGCCGGTTTCGACCGCTCCGAACTCGACATCACCGTCCAGGAGAACAGCCTCATCGTCTCCGGCCGGTCTGCCGAGGAAACCAAGAGCGAGGGCCGCGAATTCCTGCACCGCGGCATCGCCAAGCGCGCCTTCGAGCGCCGCTTCCAGCTGGCCGATGTCATCAAGGTGACGGGCGCGAGCTTCGAGAACGGCCTGCTCAACATCGACCTCGTGCGCGAGGTGCCCGAGCACAAGAAGCCGCGCAAGGTGGAAATCGGCGGCGAATCGGTGGCGATCGAGGGCGAAGCGGCCTGACGATCGCATTTCGACCAGCGTGCGAGGGGCCGGCGGCGACGCCGGCCCCTTTCGCTTGAGCGGTCCTGCGCCTAGGCAGTTCCCTTGGGAGGTATCGTCATGCAGGGCTATGTCATCGAGACCGAGAAGGCCGCCCTCGACCGGCATCATCTGATCGAGAGCGGATTCTCGCCCGGCCCGGGCGAAGTGACAGCAGGGCTCGATCTCGTCGCCGTGACCGCCAACAATGTGACCTATGCCGTGCATCACGGCCCGCCGCTGCACTATGGCGCCTTCTTCCCGGCAACCGACCGCGAGCGCCTCGTGGTGCCGCTGTGGGGCTTTGCCACCATCACCGCCTCGCGCGCGCCCGGGGTGCGCGAGGGCGACCGCTTCTATGGCTATTGGCCTTCCGCCTCGCACCTGTTGCTGCGGCCGGGCGATCTGCGGGAATCGGGCTTTGCCGATACCGCCCCTCACCGGCAGCCGATGGCGGCCGTCTACAACCAGTATGTGGCGGCAGCGTCGCTTGCCCCGAACCAAGAGGACGAGCCGTTCGCATCCCTGTTCCGGCCCCTGTTCGGCACCGCCTTTGCGCTCGACGATGCGCTGGGCGGCGGGGCGGAGGAGCGGCTGGTCTTCACGAGCGCCTCGTCCAAGACGGCGCTCGGCACCGCCTGGTGCCTGCAGCAGCGCGGCGGGCGGGAGGTGATCGGCCTGACGTCGGCTGCGAACAGGGCCTTCGTGGCGCAGACCGGGCTCTATGCCGAGGTTCTCGCCTATGAGGCGCTCGAGGAGCTGGACCCGCAGCGCCCCACGATACTCGTCGACTTTGCCGGCAACGGTGCCGTCAAGGCGCGACTGCACCGGCATCTTGCAGCGCTCAGGGCTAGCCATATCGTGGGCGACACCCACTGGTCGGAACCGCCCGCGGAAGAGCTTCCCGGACCGGCGCCGGCACTCTTCTTCGCGCCGTCGGTCATTGCCGCGATGATCGCGCGCGACGGGCCTTCCGCTTTCCATCGCACACTCGCCGGGGCGATGGCCGGATTTGCCGACCATGCAGCGCGCTGGCTGACGATCGTGGACCATGCCGGCCCGGACGGCTTTGCCGCTGCCTTCGATCCGCTGGTTGCCGGACGCGCCGCGCCGGAAACCGGGGCCATCTGGCGGCCCTAGCCGCGGGCTTTGCCGGGCGGCCCTAGCCAGCCTTGACCGGGCGGCGCTCGACGGAGAAGCGCTTCAGCTGCTCGATGGGTTCCTCCCAGCCGGGCCGGGCTGCCGCGGCCGCCTGGTAATCCTCGTAGGCGGCCCGGAGGTTGCCCATGATCTCGTTGGCCACCGCGCGCGAATAATAGGCCACTTCCACCCGCGAGGGGCCAAGCGCGATGCCGTCCGTCAGGCTCCTGACCGCCTCGGCATCGGCACCGCCGCGATAGAGAAGGGCAATCCCCAGGTTCACATGCGCCTCGGCCAGCCGGGGTTCGAGCCGGATGGCCGCGGCATAGTCCGCAAGCGCGCTGTCGAAATCGCGCGCCTGCATGTGGATGATGCCCCGATTGACCAGCGTTGCCGCCCGGTCGCGGCGCTTCATCGATTCCTGGTCGAGCGCGCGCGTGCACAGCGCGATGCTGGCGCGCGCCTCGCGCCTGAACTCTGCGGCAAGATAGCATTCGCGGCCCAGTCCGCCGCCAATCGTCGTCACCGCGGCCTCTGCCGGCAGCGCCAGCCCGGCCGCGCAGGCCAGCCCGATCCAGAACTTCCGCATTCCCTTCTCCGCCTCTCCTCCCTGGTGCGCCCGAATCTAGCACGGCCTGTAGCGAAACTTAAGCGCGAAGGATGGTCACATGTCCCATCTTGCGCCCGGGCAGGGGCTGCTGCTTGCCGTAAAGATGCACGGCCGCACCCGGCCGCCGCAGCCAGTCCATGGCGTGGTTCACCTCCTCGCCGATCAGATTGTGCATGACCGCTTCGCAGCAGCGCATGGCCGTGCTCCCCAGCGGCAGGCCGAGGATGGCACGCACATGCTGCTGGAACTGCGAGGTCTCGGCCCCCTCGATGGTCCAGTGGCCGCTGTTGTGCACGCGGGGCGCCATCTCGTTGAACACCGCCCCTTGCGCGCCTGCGAAGAATTCGCAGGCAAGCACGCCAACATGGGCAAGAGCATCGGCAATGCGGATGACGAGGTCCGTTGCCTCCGCCACCATCGCCGCCGGCAGGACTGCCGGGGCCCGGCTTTCGGCCAGGATCCCGCCGCGATGGACATTGGCAACGGGCGGATAATGCGCTTCCGAGCCATCGGCCCCGCGCGCAACGAGGATCGAGAATTCGCTTGCGAACGGCACGACGGCCTCAAGCACGAGATCCCGCCCGCCAAGCGCCGCAAAGGCCGCGTCTGCCTCGTGCAGCGCGCAGATCCGCATCTGGCCCTTGCCGTCATAGCCGAAGCGGCGGGTCTTGAGGATGGCGGGCATGCCAAGCTCTGAAAGCGCAGCTTCCAGGTCGGCGCGTGTGTCGATGGCGCGAAAGGGCGCAGGGCGGCCGCCAAGGCCTGCGACGAACCTTTTTTCGGCCACCCGGTCCTGCGCCACGGCAAAGGCCCGGGCGCCGGGCCGCACGGGCACCAGCCCTTCGAGGAGGGCAAGCGTGCCGGCCGGCACATTCTCGAACTCGCAGGTCACGACATCGACGGCCGCTGCGAACCTGGCGAGCGCCGCGCTATCGTCATAGGCCGCCTGCGTCACCACCGCTGCCACATCGGCAGCCGGCAGGCGTTCCTCGGGCGCATAGATGTGGGTTCGGATTCCCAGGTCGGCGGCAGACATCGCCAGCATCCGGCCGAGCTGGCCCCCGCCCAGGATCCCGATGGTGCCGCCCAGGCTCACGGGGCTTCGGCGACGCCTTCGGTCTGGCTCGCGCGAAACGCCTGCAGGCGCGCGGACAAGGCTTCGTCGCCAAGTGCCAGGATGGAGGCCGCAAGAAGCGCTGCGTTGATGGCGCCTGCCTTCCCGATGGCGAGCGTCCCGACCGGAACGCCGCCGGGCATCTGGACGATGGACAGGAGCGAATCCAGCCCCCTGAGCGCCGCCGACTCGACCGGCACGCCAAGCACGGGCAGGTGCGTGAGGCTTGCCACCATCCCCGGGAGATGCGCTGCCCCGCCGGCGCCCGCGATGATGACGCCGATGCCGCGGTCGGCTGCTTCCTCGGCATAGGCGACCATCCGGCGGGGCGTGCGATGCGCGGAGACCACCCGCACTTCGTGCGCGACTTCGAGGCGCTGCAGCGTCTCGGCGGCATGCCGCATCGTCTCCCAGTCGGAGGTCGACCCCATGATGATGCCAACAAGCGCCATGAAGCGATGCGCCCTAGCGGTTCGACTGCAAGGGCGAAAGGGGCAGGAAGCTGCGCGAGACCGGTGAAAGATCGGCGGCAAGGTCGTAGTGGATGGGAACGCCGGTCGGGATTTCGAAGGCGAGGATTTCCTCCGCGCTCATCTGCGAGAGATGCTTGACGATCCCGCGCAGCGAATTGCCATGCGCCACCACCAGCACCCGTTGACCTGCCCTGAGGGCAGGAAAGATCTGCTCCTCCAGCGCGGGCACGGCGCGGGCGATCGTGTCCTTCAGGCTCTCGGCGGCCGGCACCCGGATGCCGTGGTAGCGCCGGTCGCCCGAGACGTCGAAGGGGCTCCCGGGCTCCATCGGCGGCGGTGGCACGTCGTAGGAGCGGCGCCAGATCCGGACCTGCTCCTCGCCATGCCTGGCCGCCGTCTGTGCCTTGTCGAGGCCGGTCAGGCCGCCATAGTGCCGCTCGTTCAGGCGCCAGTCCTTGGTGACGGGCAGCCACAGCCGGCGCATCTCCTCCAGCACCAGATGCAGCGTCTTGATGGCGCGGGTCTGGACGGAGGTGAAGCAGCAGTCGAAGTCGAAGCCCGTTTCCAGCAACGCCCGGCCGGCGGCACGGGCCTCTGCCTCACCCTTTTCGGTGATGTCCACGTCCCACCAGCCGGTGAACCGGTTCTCGAGGTTCCAGGCGCTCTGGCCATGGCGGATGAGGACGAGGGTCGGCATGGGTTTCTCCGGAAGAAGCGGTCAGGCGGGAAGATCGTCGACAAGTTCGGCCAGCGCCGCCAGGGCATCCCTTGCCAGCGCCTTCGAGCGCATGGGCGACCATTGCGTCTCGGGCATGGGCTGCTCGTCGCAATCCTTGAACGGCATTTCCAGCGTTGCCGCCACGCAGCCGAAGCGATGCGCCAGCTGGTTCGTGGACATGGCAAGATTGGCCTTGCCGGGGGCGGCAACCGGATAGCCGACCCGGGTCTGGAAGGCCGGGCTCAGCGCTGCAAACAGGCGCTTGTAGCGCTCCAGCAGCAGAAGGTTGCGCGCCGGCACGCCGGGCACGCCTTCGAAACCTGCAATGAAATTGTGGGGCAGCGCCTCGTCGCCATGGACATCAAGGGCAAAGGCCACCCCCGTCTCGTCCATGGCGTTGCGCACGGCGAGCACTTCGGGCGAGCGCTCGGCCGTGGGGTTCGCCCACTCGCGGTTGAGATTGGCACCCGCGGCATTGGTGCGCAGATAGCCGCGCCGCGAGCCATCCGGGTTCATGTTGGGCACGACATGGA
>JBDNCK010000107.1:0-6279 GCA_046719675.1 Sphingomonadaceae bacterium
CAGCATCGGACGCACTCACCATGGACGGGGTGAGCACGGCCGATGCCCGCGACACCCCCTTCATCCGCACGCGGCGCAAGACGATCTTTGCGCGCAATGCCGCGCAGGCCCGCTATGTCGAAGCCCTGGGGACGACCGACATCATCTTCGCCCTCGGCCCGGCGGGCACCGGCAAGACCTATCTCGCCGTGGCCCAGGCGGTCGCGCAGCTGATCACCGGGTCGGTCGATCGGCTGATCCTCTCGCGGCCTGCCGTCGAGGCCGGCGAACGGCTCGGCTTCCTTCCCGGCGACATGCGCGAGAAGGTCGATCCCTATCTGCGCCCGCTCTACGACGCGCTGTACGACATGCTCCCCTCCGAGCAGGTGGAACGCCGCATTGCCTCTGGCGAGATCGAGATCGCGCCGCTTGCCTTCATGCGCGGGCGCACGCTGGCCCATGCCTTCGTCATCCTCGACGAAGCGCAGAACACCACGCCGCTTCAGATGAAGATGTTCCTCACCCGCTTCGGGGAAGGCAGCCGCATGGTCATCTGTGGCGACCCGAACCAGGTGGACCTTCCCGATCCCGGCAAGAGCGGCCTTGCCGACGCCGTCGATCGGCTGTCGGGCGTCAAGGGAATCGGCACCATCCGCTTCCAGGCGAAGGATGTGGTGCGCCACCCGCTCGTCGGCCGCATTGTCGAGGCCTATGAGGGGCCCGATGCTTGACCTCGCCGTCGAAGTGGCAGCTGGCGACTGGGACGCGGCTGGTCGCCCGGAGGCGCTGGCCGAGGCTGCCGTTCGCGCAGCCCTGGCTGGCGCCGGCTTTGCAGGCGCCCTTGAAGCGCCCGGGCTCGATTGCGAAGTCGCGGTCCTGCTCACGGACGATGCCGAGATCCAGCGCCTGAACCGGGACTATCGCGGCCTCGACAAGCCCACCAACATCCTTTCCTTCCCGATGCTCGGGGCAGCGGAGGCGGCCGCAGCGCTGAACGCGGGGCAGGGCAGCTTCCTGCTGGGCGACCTGGCGCTCGCCCACGAGACGGTCGCGCGCGAGGCAAAGGCCCAGGGCAAGCCGTTCGCGCATCATTTCCAGCACCTCCTCGTCCACGGCCTTCTCCACCTGCTCGGCCATGACCATGAAGGCGATGCCGAAGCCGAAGCCATGGAAAGCCTCGAGCGCGAAATCTGCGCCGGGCTCGGCATTCCCGATCCCTACGAGACTGCCTGATGGCCGAACCATCTCCTGGAGTCTGGCAGGTGCTGCGCTCCCTTTTCCAGAACCGCGCGCGCGACGTGTCGCTGCGCGAGAGCCTCGAGGAAGCGATCGAGGAGCATCAGGAGGAACTGGCCGCCGCCGACGATCTCGACGCTGACGAGCGCGAGATGCTGCGCAACATGCTCGCCGCCGGCGAGCGCACGGCCGCCGATATCGCCACACCGCGATCGGAAATCGAAGCCCTTGCCGAAGATGCGAGCTTCGAGGCCGCCGTCACCTGCTTTGCACAGAGCGGCCACACGCGGGTGCCGCTGTATCGCGGGACTCTCGACGAAGTGGTCGGCATGCTGCACCTGAAGGACCTGTTCCTGGTGCTCGCCGGGCACGCGCCGCAGCCTGCGCGCCTTGCCGATCTCATGCGCCCCGTCCTGTTCGTGCCCCCCGGCAAGCCCGCCTTCGACCTTCTGACCGAAATGCGCCGGGACCGCACCCACATGGCCATCGTCGTCGACGAGTTCGGCGGGACCGACGGCCTTGTCACCATCGAGGACATCGTCGAGGAGATCGTGGGGGAAATCGAGGACGAGCACGACGAGGAGGAAGTCGATATCCTGCGCCCCATCCCGGGCAACGGCTTCGAGGCCGACGCGCGCGTGGCGCTCGAGGATCTCGAGGAGCGGCTGCAGCTTTCCTTCACCGATGCCGAACTCGCCGACGAGGTGGACACGCTGGGCGGCCTGGCCGTGCTGCTGGCGGGTCGGGTGCCGGTGCCGGGCGAGACATTTGCCCACCCCAACGGCTGGCGACTGGAGATTGTCGCCGGGGACGAGCGGCGGGTCGAACGGCTGATCCTGCACCCGCCGGAAGCCGCGGAGCCGGACCCCGACTGAACAGCTGGTGAATTTCCCCAACTCTTGGGAAATCTTTCTGCCCGCTGAATAGCGCGCCTGCTGCAGCTCGTTGCCAACCCATTGAAAATACAGCTGGTGTGGTGCAATCTGGAAGTTGGCACGGCTCTTGCAAGGCAGTTGGCATCAACAACAGACTGCCACAGGAGACCAACCATGACGACGACCTTCCCCCTCACCCACAAGCTGGTGACCCTCTTTGCCGCCATCCTGCTCTCGACGCTGAACCTTGCCGCCTTCGCGGTTCCGGTTGCGCCGAACAGCCCGGGGACCACAGGCTCCGTCACCGGCGCCTGAGCTTCCTGCTGCGGCCCCCTCCCGTGGCAGGAAACAGGGCGGGATCGCCTCGGGGCGGTCCCGCCCCTTGCCTGCCTGTCAGGCGGCCTCGGACGCGCCCTCCGTGCCCAGCATTCCGTGCCGCTTGAGCGCATGGCGCAACTGGTCGTAGCTGAGCCCGAGCGCGGCAGCGGCCTTGCGCTGGTTGTGCCGCGCCCGCTCCATCGCGCGCGCCAGCAGGCGCTTCTCATAGGCTGCAACCGCCGTGCGGAAATCCGCAGGCTCGGACTCCTCGCTGCTTCTCGCCGGCGCGGCCCCGCACGGGCCGGCAAAGGCGCCCCCCGGCCGCCAGGGGCTTTCGAACGGGTCGATCTCGATCGCACCCACCGGCCGGTCTGGTTCACCCCAGCGATAGACGGACCGCTCCACCACATTGCGCAGTTCGCGCACATTGCCCGGCCAGTCATGGGCCAGCAGCAGCTCGATCGCGCCCTTGCTGAAGCCCGGAAAGGCCGTCCAGCCGATCTCGCTTGCCATCCGCCGCCCGAAGAAGTCGGCCAGCAGCGGCACATCCTCCAGCCGGGCGCGCAGGGGGGGAAGGGTGATCACCTCGAAGGAAAGCCGGTCAAGGAGGTCCGCCCGGAAGCGGCCCTGCGCTGCCAGCCGTGGCAGATCCTCGTTGGTCGCCGCCACCACCCGCACGTCGACATTGAGCACCCGGTTGCTGCCCAGCCGGGTCAGCTCGCCATATTCGATCACCCGCAGCAGCCGTTCCTGGCCCGCGGGCGTCAGCGTTCCCACCTCGTCGAGGAACAGCGTGCCGCCATCGGCTTCCTCGAACTTGCCGCCGCGCGCCTTCATCGCCCCGGTGAAGGCTCCCGCCTCGTAGCCGAACAGCTCGGCATCGATGAGGGTCTCGGGAAGCGCTGCGCAGTTGAGCGCCACCAGCGGCTCTTCCCAGCGGGGCGACAGGCGGTGCAGCCGCTCGGCCACCATTTCCTTCCCCGTCCCCCGCTCGCCGACCACGAGGACGGGGCGCGAAAGGGCGGCAGCAGCACTTGCACGCTCGATCGCATCGAGGAAGGCGGACGCCTGGCCGACCAGCTGGGTGGGTTTTGCAGCCATTCCGCACGCCTAGCAGAGTTGGGAAAATCCACCAACTGTTGGCATCATATGCCGGCCCCATTTCAACGATCTGATGCCAACCCCTTGAAATCCCGTCATCCTTTCGCGTGGGTGAACTTGGCACGGGTCTTGCAAGGCAGAGGGCAGCCACAGGAAAGATCATGACCAGCCACAAACCAGACCCCTTCGCGATCGACCTCGACGCCCTCGAGTCGCGCGTCAGCCCCACCGGCTCCGCCCGCCGCCAGTCCCCGGAAGCCTTGCTTCCGTCGCGGGCGGCGCCTGGGGCCCGGGCGGAACCCCAGCCCCTCTCCAGGCGGTATCCCCCCGCCCCCCCCCCGGCCCTCTTTTCTTCTCCCCGGCAAAGGTCCACCTTCGCCGACAGCATTCAGGAGGTTCTTCCCATGGGCATCTTCTCCCGCGCCCGCGACATCATCCAGGCCAATGTCTCCGATCTTCTGGAGCGCGCCGAGGATCCGGCCAAGACCATCCGCCTCGTCATCATGGAGATGGAGGAGACGCTCGTCGAAGTCCGGGCGTCGGCTGCGCGCACCATCGCCGACCAGAAGGAAATGCGCCGCACCATCCTGAAGCTGGAGCAGGCGCAGGAAGGCTGGGCGGAGAAGGCCGAGCTCGCGCTTTCCAAGGGCCGCGAGGACCTCGCCGAGGCAGCGCTCATGGAAAAGCAGAAGGTGCAGGCCATGGTCGGCCAGATGCGCGAGGAGATGGAGCTGCTGTCGGACCAGCTCGTCGGCTACGAGGACGACATCCTGAAGCTCGAGGCCAAGCTTCGCGAGGCGCGCGCGCGGCAATCCTCGCTGCTCGCCCGTCTCGAGACCGCCCAGAACCGCGCCCGGGTGCGCGCCATGACGCGGGGTCAGCGCGTCGAGGAAGCCTTCTCGCGCTTCGAGATTCTCGAGCGCCGGGTCGACCTCGCCGAGGGCCGCGCCGAGAGCTATGATCTGGGCGGCGCGAAGAAGTCGCTCGACGAGGAGATCGCCGACCTGCGCGCGTCGGATGCGGTCAAGGCCGAACTCGAGGCGATGAAGGCTCGCCTCCTCAGGAAGGAGGGATAAGCAATGCACCCGACGGAAGCGCTCATTCCCCTATCGGCGATTCTTGCCCTCTTCATCGGACTTCCCTGGCTCATTTTCCACTACATCACCAAGTGGAAGCAGGCGAAGTCCATCACCGTGGAGGACGAGGATCTGCTTGACGAGCTCCACGAACTTGCCCGCCGCCTCGACGATCGCATGACGACGATCGAGCGCATCATCGCGGCCGACCAAGGTGCCGACAGGGCCCTGGCCGCACCGGCAGACACCCAGCGGATCGCCGAAATGCGCCCGCGCAGCCTTGGAAAGGACCTCTGACATGGCCCGCGACATCGCCCGCCGCACCGGCTTCTATCTCGACAAGCGCAACGGCAAGTTCATGGGCGTCTGTGCCGGCATCGCCGACTATACCGGCTTCGACGTGCTCTGGGTGCGGATCGCGATGGTGGCCGGCACCCTGCTCGGCGCCGGCTTCCTCGTCCTGCTTTATCTCGTCGTTGGCTTCATGGCGGAGGCCAAGCCTGCCGAACTCTATGCCGGCGACGTGAACCCCGAGGATCGCGCCTTCTGGCAGAAGACCCGGGCAGCCCCCGGCCGGTCCATCCGCGAGGTCCGCTCGTCCTTCCGGGACATCGACCGGCGGCTGCGCGATATCGAAACCAGCGTCACGTCGTCGAACAGCCGGCTTGCCCGGGAGATCGACGATCTTCGCCGCTCGTAGCGCCTGCAGGCAGAAAAGGGGACTGGCCAATGCTTCGTGAACTCGGGGTGCTCATCCCGATCATCGCGCTGATGATCCCGATCGTCGCCATCTACATGCGCCACTGGAAGAGCGTGAAGATGCGCGAGCTCGATCTGCTGGAGAAGTCCCGCGACACGATGGACGGCGACACCCGTCAGCGCATCGCCCGGCTCGAGGAACGCATCCAGGTGCTCGAGCGGATCGCAACCGACAGGCGGCTGTCGCTCTCGGACGAGATCGACCGCCTGCAGGAGAAATAGAGATGAATTTTCTCGAAATGATCGGCGGCAACGGCATCGTCCTCATCGCCATTTCCGGCTGTGCGGCCTGGGTCTTCACCACCTGGCTGCGCGTGCGCCATGGCTATCCGCTTGAAAGCAGCTGGGGCGAGCAGCTGAAGCCCGCCATCAACAACGAGCAGGTGGAACGCATCAAGCTTCTCACCTCCGAGAACGCCCAGCTGTCGGCCGAGCTTGCCGCCATCAAGGAACGGGTGGTGACCCTCGAACGGATCGCAACCGACAGCGGCAATCGCCTTGCCAGCGAAATCGACCGCCTCAAGCACTGAGAAGCAGAAGCACCCTCAAGCCACGGGGAAGGGACTGGCCATGAAATTCCACCTTGTCGAGCTGCTCATCCTCATCGGGATTGCCTGGCTCGTCTACAGCGTGATGAAGGGCGGGCGCTGGAACCGCGAGACCCGCCGCTGGGAACGCCATTCGCCCGACAATCCCTATGTGCGGGCGGGCACCGTCATCGGCGAGGATGCCCGGGCGAGGGCCGAACTCGAGGACCTGCGCCGGCGCGTGGCCACGCTCGAAAAGCTGGTGACCGACCCCGGCCAGCGGCTGGAAGCCGAGATCGAGAAGCTGCGCACCCCGCCCGCCGGGGCCCGCGATCCGCGGCCCGACGCCTGAACCCCTTGGCGGCCGGCCCGGCGACAGGCTAGGGCCAGCGCCATGACCTACGAGGA
>JBDNCK010000011.1:0-14507 GCA_046719675.1 Sphingomonadaceae bacterium
GGGCAGAGAAGATGCCACCGGGCGCGAAGAGGCCGGGCGCCCCGAGCCCTGCCGCCCAGGCATCGAGCGTGCCGAAGATATGCACCGTCTCAGGCGAGCCGGCGAACTTGAAGAACAGGGACTGGAGGAAGACGAAACTGATCCACAGGACAAGAACGATGGGCAGGCCGGCGCGCAGACGCATGGCGAACGCTCCTTCGGGAAGCCTGGTGGCGGCGCTCATCCCAGCACCTTCGGCCAGTTGGCGTTGGCTTTCCGGATGTGGCCCGGGATGTCCTTTTCCCACTCCCGGCCGACTTCAGCATTATAGTTGAGATAGAGCTTGCCATCGACGATCCGCCAGACGGTGGGATCGGCGGACGCCGTATAGCCCTGCGACACCGCCCAGGCGCAATAACCGCCATATTGCGGCGCATAGCGCGCCGGATCGGCGATGAAGGCATCGCGGTTGGCAGCCGAGGCGAAGCGATACTCGGCACCCTTGTAGCGGGCAGTGAATGTCCGCGAGCCTCTGACCGGTCGGCCCTCGCGGAAGTAGGCGACCGGATCATGGCCGCTGACGGCCACATTGCCGAACAGGCCGGTGTGGGTTTCTGCCTTGCCTGCAAGGGCGGGGAGCTGCGGCGCCAGCAGGGCAAGCCCGGCGGCGGCCAGAAGGGTGTGAAGTCGCATCATCGAAACGGTTCCCTGGGTTGAAGCCGGCCGGACAGCCGGTCAGCGGAACCGAAGATGCCGGCAGCTGGCGGCGCTGTGAAATGCCTGGCTCCTATCTGTTCGATAGAGACGGGCTATTGCGTCACCATGCGCGGCTTCTATCGAATTCATGGCTGCCCTGGCTCTTCCCGGCGGCATGGCACGGGTGCATGGCGAGCGGCATGAACACCGAGGGTTCCCTTGCCGGCGAACTCGCCCATGTCCGGCGAGCCCGCGCCCATTGGGAGCCAGCCTATGACCGGATGGTCGCGGGCCTTTCGGCAAGCGGCGCCGGGGCAGCCGCGCCGGCCCTCGGCGAACGCTTCCCCGATGTCTCCCTTCCGGACTCCGCCGGGCGTTGGACCCGGATGGCAGATCTTGTGGGCCGGGGCCCGATTGTCCTTTCGGTCCACCGCGGCGGCTGGTGCCCCTATTGCCGGGCCGAGATGGCGGCGTGGCGCAAGGCCCTCCCCTCGCTTGCGTCCGCAGGCGCGCAGCTGGTGCTGATGACCCCGGAAACCGGGGGCAGGGCGGAGCGGTTGCGGGAGACCGTCGGCCCGGACCCCGTCATCCTGTGCGACGTCGATCATGGTGTTGCGATGGCACTGGGCCTCGCCGTTCCGCTGCCCCAGGAACTGCAGCGCAGCTATCGCGATGCCGGGCTCGATCTCAACCGGCTGACAGGCGGCGCCGGCGAATTCGTTCCCATCCCCGCCACCTTCCTCATCGACCGCCATGGCATCGTACGGTTCGCCCATGCGGAGATTGATTTCCGCAAGCGCGCCGAACCTGCCGACGTGCTGGCGGCGCTTTCGCTGCTCCGCGGCTGACCCGCTGCTGGCAGGGTCGGCGCAATGACCCTCTCAGCCGGCCTCCTCAAGCTGCCAGCCCCGCGCCCTGACCGATTTCAGAAAGGCATCGACCGCGGGGGGGCGATGCCGGCCGGCAACAGCCAGCAGCTCCACCTGCCGCACGCCCTCGATGCCCTCGATGCGCTTCCACCTTGTGCCTTCCGGCCTCGGCAGGCCCTCGGGCACGATCGCGGTGCCCAGCCTTCCAGCCACGAGGAAGGCGGCCGCGGCCAGGCTTCCGGCGCGGTGCACCGGCCCCTCCGCCTCGGCCGAACCGACGACGATCCGTGGCAGGCCGGGATCCGGTTCGCCCGCCGGAACCAGCTGCCCGAGGCGCTCCTCGCGCAGCTCCCAGCGGTCGATCCGGTCCGGCAGTCCCTCGCCAAAGGCGCCGATGATGGCATCGAGATCGCCCGCCATTGCCTCCGCCACCAGCGCCTCGGCATCGCGGACCGTCAGCGACAGGCTGAAACCCGGGAAGGCGGCCGAAAGATCGTGGAACAGGAGCGGCAGACCATCGAGGTGCACGTCGGCCGCAAGTCCGACGGCCAGCGGGGACACCTGCCCACGCTCCACCTGGCGGGCCAGCGCGCGGGCTGCCTGCGCGGCGGCATAGCTGCGTTCGAGGTGCGGGAGCATCAGCCGGCCAAGCTCGGTCAGATGGGTAAGCGCGCGCTCGCGGCGGAACAGCAGCCCGCCGAACTCTTCCTCCAGCTTCTGGATGGCGCGGGTAAGCGAAGGCTGGGTGACGTTGCAGGCTTGGGCAGCGCGCGTGAAGTTGCGCTCGCGCGCGACAGCAAGGAAATAGCGGACCTGATGCATTTCCATGGTTCAGAAACCCGTGCGCAAGGCTAGGCGATCCTGGCCATCACGACCAGCCCCGTCCCGACCGCCTGATGGCATTGGTCGCAACCATCAGGGAACTCACTGCCGCCGCCATCGCCGCCAGGGCCACCAGCGCATGCGGCAGCAGGAAGGGCAATCCCAGCAGCAGCAGATGGTCATTGGAACCCGGCACCAGCCTGGCACCCAGCGCGAGCAGCGCACCGCCTGACAGACAGCGCAAGGCCTGGCCGGCCGCGATGCCTGCCGGTCGGCCACGGTGTCCACGCCAGCCGCCCCAGGCCGCGCCGAGGAGGAGCGTCAGGAGCAAGGAAACGCGCTGGGCAAGGGCTGCCTTGCCGGGCTCAGCAACAAGCTCGCGCACCAGTTCCGGCCAGGTCCAGGGCCCCGCGATCAGGAGCAGCGGCGCGAAGGCGACGCCGATGACGCACGTGGCGACCGACGGGCTGGTGGCCATTCGGTGAAGCAGCGGTGGCCGGACGTTCGTTCCGGGGCCGGCCGCGAGCCACAGGAGGATGGCCACAAGAAGTCCCGCGGCCATCAGGGCGCCAGCCATCGGTTCGAGCGGACGAAGCCCTGATGCCTCCAGCAGCGGCGGGAACCGGGCGAGGGCCACCTCTCCCGCCAGATAGCCTGCCGGAGTCAGCAGATAGACGATCTGCCCGGACCCGAATCTGGCAACCGAGCCGAAAACGCAGGCGCCATTGACCATCGCCCCCAACCCCAGGACGATGCCGCCAGCCACTGTCAGGATGCCCGGCGCGACGCTGGCAGCGAGAGGCGGGGGGGTGCCTGCAAGCGATGCCACCCAGAGGATGGTTCCCGCCGCCAGCGCGGCGACCAGCATCGCAAGCAGCATGTCCGGCCGGCCGTGGTCCATCCATGCGCCGATGCCGGCCACCAGGCAGGTGCCGCCGCGCTGGGTGGCAAACCCCATCAGGAAGACAAGGGCGAGCGCCGCGATGAAGGTGCCCGGTCCCAGGTCGGTGAACATCAGCTGTGCCCCAGCACATGGCCCGCCTCGGTCTCGTGCAGGATGAAGCCTTCGAGAGGATCGACGCTGTGGGTCCAGGGTCTTTCCGCAAGAACCCGGCGCGTGTCGTCCAGCCCGGCCTGCCAGCGCTGGCGGATCCCGGCTTCCGAAAAGTCGATGTCCTTCCTGTGGTCCTCCCCGGCCAGCGGCGGCGCCACCAGGCGCACCACATGCATGCGCGTGGTGCAGGCGAAGTTCGCCAGCTCCTGTGCTTCGGCCGTCTCGAGAACATCCGGCGGCAGACGCTTCACCAGTTCGGACACCACATGCCGAAGCTTGTGAATCTGCTTCTGGCGATGGATATGCGACAGTGTCCGGCTGGCATATTGCAGATCCTTCTGGCGGCCCATCACCCGGATCATCGTATCCGGGTCCGGGCCGGCCGGCCGCCAGAGATGCACCGAAAGGACGAGGCTGCTGACCCGCGGGTGATCGTCGAACACCGCCTCGACCGGACTGTTGGAAACGATGCCGCCGTCCCAGTAAAGCTCGCCGTCGATGGCAACCGCCGGAAAGGCGGGAGGCAGGGCGCCCGAGGCCATGATGTGCCGAAGGTCGAGGGGGCCCTCGTTGCTGTCGAAATAGTGCATCTGCCCCGTCCGCACATTGGCGGCACCCACGGTCAGGCGCGGGCGTCCTTCCCGCAGCAGGCCGGGGTCCACCAGCCGCCCGAGCGTCCGGGCCAGGGGCGCAAGGCTGTAATAGCCGGCCGTCTCCGGGGTCAGCCTAGGCGCGAGCGCTTCGCCCATGGGGTGGAGGGAAAGCTGCGCTGGCGGATTGGGCGCGAAAAAGCCGGGCACGCCGCCTGCCATGGTGAGCGCGGCGGACCAGTGCGCGCCCACCCCCGGGAGGCTGCCGAAAAAGCTGGCGGCATCCGATCGCACCGCTCTCCAGAAGGCGCGCAGCCTTTCCAGCCGGAGGGCGGCGGGATTGCCTGCGATGATGGCCGCGTTGATTGCCCCGATCGAGGTCCCGATCACCCAGTCGGGCGCGATGCCTGCTTCGTCCAGCGCTTCGAAAACCCCACCCTGATAGGCCCCGAGGGCGCCACCGCCCTGGAAGACCAGGACCACCTTGTCGCATCCGGCTTCACGGATGCTTTCCCTCATGGGGCTGCCCGTCATGGCTGTCTCCTGCCTGTGGGGCGATCTGGCCTCCGCGCCGGAAGGGCCCGACCGCAATGGAGCGAGGCTAGACGACCCTTGCCCCTGCCGGGAAATGCCCGTTGGCTAAAAAAGCGATAGCCGCTGCCTATGCCGCCGGGAGAAGACGGCGACGTCTTGCGCCATTTTCGCGCGTCATCGGGCCTCTGCGATCACGCCCCCGTTGCCGATCCTGTCGGAATGGCTGCATTCTGCCTGCACGCTGCCGAAAGCCGTCCGGCAGTGACGAATCCGTTTACGGGCGGATGCGGGAGGGGCTTCTCGACGGGACGCCCCAGTTCGATCTTGACCACGCCCGCGCCAAACGGCGTGCAACCGGCAAGGCTCCAATCGCCACTGGATGAGATCCCCGTGACAGGTCAGGGGCAAACTGGCCCCCGGCAAGCTCGATGCGATGATCCAGGCGCCGGTCGAATCGATTGCCCGGAGCCTGGGATTGCGTCCGGAAGCAGTTGCCACGGGGCCGCTGCGAGACCTCAGGATCGCCGCCGCGTGGTCACCCGGCCCGTAACCCAGGGGGGCCTTCCGCCCGCTCCCGCTGGCCCCGTTTCCGTCAACTTCCGACGATGCCTCAGATGCTTGATGGCGCGCCCGGAACGATTCGAACGTCCGACCCCCAGATTCGTAGTCTGGTGCTCTATCCAGCTGAGCTACGGGCGCTTCGCGGGGCTGCATAGAGGAAGGTGCGTGGATTGCAAGCGCGCGGCGCGGCCGCCATGGCTGGCGGATGGCTGGCATTCGCCTCACCCTGCTCCTGGTCGCCGTCGCGGGCGGGTTGCTGGTGGCTGGCGGCTGTCGGTCTTCCGGCGGGGACTATCCCTCGCTCCTCCCTCGTCCGGACGAGGCGCCCCGCGCGCTCGACGCGGGACCAGCCGCCCCCGTCACGCTTTCGCCGGCCGAGCGCCAGGCCCTTGTGGATGAGCTGGCGCAGGCCGAGCGCGCGCGCGCCTCTGCAGCCGACGAGGTGGCGCGCGCACGCGCTGCCCTTGCCGGCCCGCTGGCAGCGGCACGCCGGGCAGCGCCGGGAAGCGACGCATGGGCGGCCGCACAGCTGGCGCTCTCCCGTCTGGACCAGGCGCGCGCGGAACTGGCCGCCATCCTTGCCGGGATGCAGACAATGGCGATCCTCGTTGATCCCCTGGAAGCCGACGATCCGGACCGGCTGGCCCATGATGCCTTGCGCGCCCGCCTGGAGGCGGACGTCGCTCAGGCGGCAGCCCTTGCCGAGGCTGCCGGACGGGCGCTTGCCGGCGTCTGAGCGAAGCGGCCATGCCGGCCCCAGGGGTGGGGAGGCCCTGCTGCCGCGCGCGATCAGCTCAGCCGGTCGAGGTCGCTGTCGGCAAGCCCACCGGGCACGACCATCAGAAGACAGGGCAGCGCGCCGGCGCGCTCGCCGGTGAAGAAGTCGACGAGCGGACCGGGCTTCCCGCGCGCGGCTGCTGCCAGCACCAGCGACCGGATCGAGGGATTCTCCTCGAGGAAGGCCAGCACCGCCTCGCCTGGCTTGCCATGGCGCACATGGGTCTCGGGCCGTCTGCCATACCAGCCGGCTGCTTCCTCGGCCGCCCTGTCGAGCAGGGCATCGGCGGCCGCGCGGGCCTCGGCCTCCAGCGTCTCCTGCACCCGGCCCCACTGCACGAACTGGGCAGGGGCAATCACATGGAGGAGCGCAAGGCCCGCCCCCACCCGCCTTGCCCTGAGCGCCGCAAAGCGCAGCGCCTGCCGGCACTCCGGCGTGTCGTCGATGACGACAAGGAAGGTCTCGGCGCGGCTCAGGGCGCGTCTCCGGCCAGTGCATCCAGCTCGCGCGCGGCAATCAGCAGCGCAAAGCCCGCCTCGACAAGTCCTGAGCGGCTGGAGAAGAGCGGATCGACATTGGCCGCGCGCTCGAGGGCATCGGCCGCAATCGCCCATCGCGCGGCCTGCGCGGAGGCCCGGATGTGGGCGGCATGGTCCTCGCGCAGGCCACGCAGGATCATGACCGCAGCATAGGCCGAGCCGCGCTGGCTGGCGAGCACCGGTCCGGAGCTTCCGCCAGCCCGGATCGCTGCCTCGCCGCGCTCGGCCGCCTCCACCAGCACCAGCGCCAGGGCCCGCAAGGCAACCGCAGGCGACTGCTCGGCAAGGGCGGCTGGAGGAGTGGCTTCGGCCAACCTGGCGTTGGCATCGGCAAGTGCGGCCACGGCGTCGAGATAGCGCCGCTCGGCCGGGCGGCGGATCGGCGGCCAGCTAAAGGCAAGCCAGTAGCGGTCCGGGGGCACCGTCAATGCCTGCTGTGCTGCCTCGAACAGGGGCTGGACATCCTCCCCTCCCGACTTGACGGCCGGCAGCGACGGCAGCACCTCGCTGACGGTTGCGATCACGGCGCGCTGGAACGCGGGCGTGCGCCGGGCAAAGGCGGTGGGATAGACAATGGGATCGTTGGGCGTGAAGGCCCGATCCCTGGTTTCGCGCTCGACCAGCCGCGCGGCATAGGCCACCGCGGCCGAGCTGCCCGCCGGCCGCAGGGCAGCGCCCGGCTTCAGCGCAAGATCCGGCGCAACCCCCGCCCGCAGGCCCCCGATGACTCCATACCACATCAGCAGCGCCAGCCCGGCCCCCAGCACCCACAGCACCGGGGCCGGCAGGGCCCGCAGGCGCTCAAGGCGGGTGGCAAGGGTCGTTTCCGACATCCCCTTTCGCTAGCGGCGGCTGCCAGCGCGCGCAATGACCGCGCCGGGGTCGGCCCTGGTGCTGGTGTCGTGTGCCGGGTCTAGCTTCGCTGTTCGGGGAGGCGGACGTTGACGGTCTCGCCGGAGTTGCCCGGAAAGCCGGTGAACAGCGCCTCGACCAGCCGCGGCACCAGGAAGGTCAGGTCGTTGTTGCGCGTCGTCGATTGCGCCCGGCCCTCGAACAGCGGCACGCCATCGGCCGCACGCGAGATCGTCAGCTCGAGAAAGCTCGGATAGACCGTGTAGCTGTAGACCTCGCCGCCCCAGCCGCCCCAGCCACCCCAGCCCCACCAGGGATCATACCAGCCCCACGGACGGCCATACCAGCCACGGCCACCCCAGGCCCAGCCGCCCCAGCCCCAGCCACCCCAGCCAGGACCCCAGGCCCCCCAGGCCCCGGGCCGCGTGTCCACCCGCTCGCGCGGAGCCCCGACACCATAGCCCATCCGAACCACCAGCTGCGCCGCAGCCGGATCGCTCGCCAGGCGGTAGCCCTGCCGCTCCATCGCCTGCTGAACCGCCTGCGCATACACCCGGAACTCAAGCCCCCCAAGGTTCCGCTCATCCGCAGGCACAATCGCAAACGTCTCCCCGGAAGGCGGCGGCAAGACCTGAAACCGCGACACCTGCGCCCGAAACGGCGACGCACAGCCAGACAGCACCAGCAGCAGCACAAGGCACGCCACCAGCACCAGGCCACCAGGAAAACCGCGACCCGCCATCACCCCGGAACCCGCTCGACCCATCCGCCCCTCTCGAACCATCGCAAGATCTCCTCGCAGGCGAAATCCGACCGCCACTGCACACACACACTGGCCGATACCCTAAACCACCAGCGTGAACCACAGCTTGCAACCACACCAGCCCACGCCTAACCCCACAACCACATCCTCGGGGAGTGGCGCAGCCCGGTAGCGCATCTGCTTTGGGAGCAGAGGGTCGCAGGTTCAAATCCTGTCTCCCCGACCAGGATATCCGCCAGGAAGCCCCCGGGCAAAGAGACCCTAGGCGAAGAGCAAGGCCGGAAGCCGCGCCCCGCCAAGCAGCCAGGCAATCACAAGGCCGGCCACCAGCAGCGACAGGCCGAGCGCCAGCCAGGAGCCGCGCGCCGGCGGCGCCACATCCTCGGGCAGCTCCTTGCGCCCGCTGATCATGGGCACGACGAGATCCTCGCCCCGCCCCAGGAGATAATAGACCACCGCCGAGATGTGCAGCGCGACGAGCACCAGCAGGACGTCGAAAAGCCGGTGGTGCCAGATGCGCGCAGCGTCGGCCGTCTCATAGGCGACGAGATAGCTGAGCGGCCCCGATTCCATGCCGTCGACATCATGCGCGAACAGGCCCGCCACGCACTGCGCAGCAAGGACGAGAAGAATGGCAGCGACGCTCCAGCCGCCCAGCGGATTGTGGCCGAAGCGTGTCCTGTGGCGGCCGCGCAGAT
The DNA here is from genome assembly GCA_046719675.1 of Sphingomonadaceae bacterium. Taxonomy (GTDB): domain Bacteria; phylum Pseudomonadota; class Alphaproteobacteria; order Sphingomonadales; family Sphingomonadaceae; genus Thermaurantiacus. The sequence goes on from JBDNCK010000011.1 coordinate 8,736, forward strand.
AGCCGAGCACCTTCTGAGGCCCCTTCAGAAAGCTGGCGAAGCGCGCCGTCTCCGACCCGACGACCCCCCACAGGAGCCGGAAGACGAGGAGGCCGACCAGCACCGCCCCCAGCTGCGTGTGCAGCGTGATGTTGCGGTCCTGGCCGGTCAGCCACATCGCCCCGATGAGCACGACGAGCGTCCAGTGGAACAGGCGCGTGGGCAGGTCCCACACGCGAACCGGCCGAAGCGGCGCGCCGCTCGCTGCCATCAGCGCGCCCCGGCCATCAGCACGCCCCGGCCATCAGCTCTTGCCGCGGAACTGGTCGTGACAGGTCTTGCAGGTGGGCCCAAGCGCTTCGGCGGTCGCTCGGATCCGGGCCATGTCGCCGCTGTCGGCTGCTGCCTTCAGCGCGCGGGCAGCCGCAAGATTCTTCTCGGCAGCATCGGCAAAGCCGGCCGGATTCTTCCAGATCGCCGGCAGGGCTTCCGTCTTCACGCCGGCCTCGGGGCCGCTGCCGGCCGGGAAGAAGCGCGGGATCTGCTGGGAGGCGCGCTCCAGCGCGGCTGCATTGGTCCGGATGACATCGGCCGACGGGCGCGGCCGCTTGAGCTCGTCCTGGATGGCCTTGTTGGCCCGGCCGATCGCCTTGAAGTTCTCCTGGCGCTCCTGGATGGTGGTTGCAACATTGGCAAGCACCATGGCTGGCGCTGCCGCAACGGCTGCCGCCACGACGAGAGTCCGGACAATTCCCATGGGTTGAGGCTCCTTCCCGTTTCCGCCCGATGCTGGATGCCGGCCCATCAAACAGCCGGAATCGGCCGCTGTCGACTGGAATTTCGCTCGGATTCCGGCAGGCCGTGCAAATGCCCGCCTCGCCTGCCTAGAGGCCAAGGGTCTCGAGATCGACGGTTGCCGCCGCAATGTCGGCGCGGGCGGTGACTTCGCGCACGGCCGCGTCGATCTCGCGCACGCGGGCGTCTGCTGCCTGCTCCTCGCGCACCGTCACGAGAAAGAGGTCGCTTGCCCCCAGCTGGAAGCGCCGCCGTTCGCCAGCGGCCAGACGATCGGCGCGATCGCTTTCGAGGCGCGCCAGCTCGACCACCTGCCGGGCTGCCCGCAGGTCGGTCGAAAGATTGCCGAGCTCGACCTGGATCTGCTCCTCGATCTGACGGCGCCGCAGCTCGAAGGCGAGGATCTCGGCCTGCGTGCGGGCAATGCGGCCATCGGCGGTTCGCTGCTGCAGCGGCAGCGAGAAGGTGAGGCCGACGCGGGTTTCCGTTCCCTCGAGCGCCGGACCGCCCTGCCCGAGCGGCCCGAAGTCGCGCGAGCCTTCGATCCGCAGATCAAGCCGGGGCCGGCGCAGGTTACGGTCGAGCGCGATCTGCTCGCGTGCCTGGGCGATCCGGATGTCGATGTCCTTGAGGTCGGGGCGGCGGGCGAGGGCAGCCTCGAGGTTGGCCTCCACGGCCCTCAGCGCCGGAAGCGCATCGGGCAGCTGTTCCGGACCCGGCACCAGTGGCTCGCCTGCCTGGTCGCGCCAGAACAGCGAAAGGCGCTGCGCTGCAACCTGCAGCTGTTGCTCCGCCTGCACGAGCAGAGTCTCGCGGCGGAAGATGGCCTGCTCATTCTCGGCCAGCAGGATCTCGGGACGCAGGCCGCGCGCGACCTGTCGCTCGAAGGCGGACTGCTGGTTGCGTGCCAGGGCCAGAAGGTCGGCGAACAGCTGCCGTCGCAGCCCGGCTGCCACCCAGGCGAGATAGGCGTCGAGCGCGCGGCGCTGGATTCCGATCGCAACCAGAAGCGCCTCGGTCTCGGCCAGCGCAATCTCGGCATCGGCCTGAATCACGGCGAAGCGGCGATCGTCGATGTAGCGGTCCCGCATCAGGGCGAAGACCGCACCGACCTTCAGCTCGCCGGCCTGGCTGGTGAGGCGGTCCCCTTCGTAGGCCGGGAAGCTCCCGCCCGAGATCCGGTAGCCGCCGTAGAGAAAGCCACCGCGGTCGGCGAACGGCTGTTCCACGCGGGTTTCGAGGAAGCCGCCATCGTAAAAGCCGGTCGGGCGCACGTCGCCGGATGCGGAGAAGACCGTGTCGAAGGCACCGAGCGCTTCCAGTCGCCGCCCCTGTGCTGCGCGCACCCGCATCAGCGCTTCGAGCACCTGCGGGGTGTGCTGGCGCGCCGAGTCGAGCACGGCCTCGAGTCGCAGCGGCTCGGCTGCCGCAGCTGCCGGAAGGAGCAACAGCAGGGCGGCAAGCAGCCGCCTAGTTCTTCCCATTGCGGACAAGCTCCCACGCTTCGCCCGGGTCGGTCACTTCCCGGTCGATGGGGCGGGTGAACTGCAGCGGGAAATTATTGAGCTGTCGCCAGAGCTCGAAACCGACGGTGACCTGGTCCATCAGGATCCAGCCGCGCACGAGCGCACCCAGCCGCACTTCCGGCTCGCCCGGCCAGGGCGGACGATCCGGCGAGGGGACGATGAGCACCCGGAACAGGCCGTTGGGCGAGGCGGCAGCGTCGATGGCATGGACCTGTCCGTCGAAGACCCCGCGCGCGATCGCCGGCCAGCCGCTGAACTGGATCGCGGGCCAGCCCTCGAACTCGAGGCGCACCCGCCGCCCGGGGAAGATGAGGGGAACATCGCGGCCATCCACGAACAGCTCGACCACGGGGCGGGTGGTCTGGGGCGCGAACACCGCCAGCACATCCCCTTCCTTCACCATGGTCGCGGAATCGAGCGCCATGATGCGCTGGATGATGCCGTCGCGCGGCGCACGGACCAGCTGCACGTCCTGCCGGTTGATCCGGATGTCGACACCTGCAAGCTTCGCCTGGGCCTGCGCCACGCGCGCCTCAAGGTCGGTAACCCGGATCCTGGCCTGCTCCAGCTCCTGCCGGGCGGCAAGGCCTTCCGCCACGAGCGACTCCATCCGGCGCACGTCGAGCATGGCGACCCGGACGCCCTGTCGTGCGGCTGCGATCTCGGCCTGCACCTGCGCGCGTTCGGCACGCAGCCGATCGAGGAGCATCGGATCATTGTCGGTGACAAGGGCGATCGGATCCCCTTCCCGCACGCTCTGGCCTTCCTCGACGAACCAGCGCTCCACGCGGCCCGGCACCAGCGTGGTGATGTTCTGGATGCGGTCACGCGGGTCGAGCGTGGTCACCCGCCCGCGGCCTTCCGCCGTCTGCACCCAAGGCACGAACAGCAGGAAGAGGGCAACGAGCACGATCCCGGCCAGCAACATGAGGGCAATGGCAGACGGCACCCGCGGCGTGCGGATGGCCGCATAGGTGGTGAAATGCCGGAGATCCTCCTCACGCAACGACAAGCGCAGGACCCTTTCCGCTGCCGGCCCGCAGCGCGTTGAACGCTGACCGATCCTTGACAATCCGCTGTTCGTCCCGGCCCATCCAGAGGAAGCCGTCGAGCCGCATCTCCTCCGGCCGGTTCGAAAAATAAAGAAGCGTCGTCCGCTTGTCGGCGAGGTGCTGGAACACCGCTTCGAGCCGGTCCTTCGGGATCATGTCGCACACCGGGCTCAGGACGAGGATCCGCGGCTCCGAAAGGATGGCAGCGGCCAGCTTCAGCTGGATGGTCTTGGGAAGCGACAGGGGCCAGCCGGTGGCCGACAGGAGCGTCTGCATCCCGTCCGGAAGCATGGCGATGCGGTCGTCGAGGCCCACCAGCCGCAGCGCCTTCATCACGGCGGCGCGATCGCCAGTGCGGTTGGCAAGCGCCAGATAATCGGCGATCGTCGTCTCCACGATGGTCGGGCGATCGATCACGATCACTTCCGCCCTCAGCTCGAAGATGTCGAGCTCCATGATGTCGACGCCACCCAGAAGCGTCAGCCCGGAATCGGGTTTCATGTGGCGCTTGAGCAGGTTGGCGATCAGGCGCGAGGTGCCGGGCTCGCCGGCGGCAAGCAGGTTCGCGCCTTCGGGGATGGTGAGGTCGAACCGGGTCACGCCGGCTGGCGTGCGGAACTGGACATTGTTGAAGGTGAGCGTGCCGGAGCGCGGCAGCGCTGCCTTGACTCCCTGGCTGCGTGCTTCCTGTTCCAGGGAATAGAGCTGGTCGAGCTTGTTGAGGCCAGCGACCAGATCATAGAAATCCTGCAGATAATGCCCGAACTGGGCGGAGCTGAGGAACACGCCGGCGAGTATCAGTTCGGCGGCCACCAGCTGCCCGATGGAAAGCTGTTCGTTGATGACCAGCCACCCCCCGAGCCCGAGAAGCCCGGCGCTTGCAAGCGCGTAGAGGACATAGAGGCTGAGCTTCTGCGGAAAGACCTTGTGGAAATGGCGGGAGTGCGCCTTCACATAGGTCTTCGTCTGCTCCTCGGATCGCTTCATCGCATAATCGAGGTGGCGCGCAGTCTTGTAGAAGCCATCCGATGCCCCGACCGTCTCCAGCCAGTGGGCGATCTCATATTTCTCGCCGCAAAGTTCCACTGCCGTGCGCATGGCCGGCCGTGACCAGACTTCCCAGATGACCCAGACCAGCCCGACGAACAGCAGGTTGAAGACAAGGAAGAACGGGTGATAGAAAGAGGTCAGCACGATCCCGACCGCTGCCTGCAGCGCGACCGTGAACCCGCCCACGAACAGGCTGGGTATGGCCTTGTGGATCGTCATCACCTCGAAGTAGCGATTGAAGAGGTCGGCGCGCCGCTGGTCCTGGAAATAGGGGTTCTCGGCGTGCACGGCGCGCACCGTGATTTCGGCGACAAGGCGCGCCATGAAGCGCCGCCGGAAGATCTCCATCACATAGGTGCGCAAGGCGCTCAGCAGCGCCCAGAGCAGCAACAGCACGAACAGCGAAGCGGACAGCACGAGCAACGGCGTGGCAAGCCCGGTGTTGATGCTGTTGATGAGCATCTGGACCGAGATCGGGGTGGCGAGCGACAGCAGGCCCACGCCGGTGCCATAGACGATGGCAAGCGCAAAGAAGCTGCGGTCGGGCCCGAGGATCGGGCCCGCCCAGCGCAGCACATCGCGCAGGCGCACCATCTTGACTTCGGCCATTCCCGCCTTCCTGCCTGACGCCACCACCAGAAACGCGCCGCAACATGGGCCCTTGGCCTACGGAAAACAATGGGGCGGAAAACAATGGGTGGACCAACCGGCTGGCCCTTGCGCCGCCTCATGGCGTCTCTAGGAAGAGGCCATGGAACCCTTTCGCACGCTGAGCGCGCCCGCCGTTGCCTTCGGCGCCGCCAATGTCGACACCGACCTCATCATCCCCGCGCGCTTCCTCAAGACGACCAGTCGCGCCGGCCTTGGCGCAGGCGCCTTCGAGGCATTGCGCAAGGAGCCGGACAACCCCTTCGACGAAGGGCGCGCGCGCGGCGCTGCCATCCTGATCGCAGGCGCCAACTTCGGCTGTGGCTCCTCGCGCGAACACGCCCCCTGGGCGCTCATGGACCTTGGCTTCCGGGTGGTGATTGCCCCCTCGTTTGCCGACATCTTCGCCGGCAACAGCTTCAAGAACGGCCTGCTGCTCGTCGAACTGTCGCAGCCAGACGTCGATCGCCTGATGGAGGTCGCGCGCGAAGGGCTCCCCATCACCGTCGACCTCGAAACCCAGACGGTGACCACCCCCTACCAGGACCGGTTCAGCTTCCCGATGGACCCGTTCCGCAAGACCTGCCTGCTCGAAGGCCTTGACGAGATCGGAATCACCGAGCGCATGGCGCCGGCGATCGCCGCCCATGAAGCGCGTCTCGCCGCCGAACAGCCCTGGATTGCAGGCGCCGCCCGCCGCTGAGGCGACCGGCATGCGACAT
>JBDNCK010000108.1:0-6276 GCA_046719675.1 Sphingomonadaceae bacterium
GCGCCATGGACGGTGGCAGCGCCGTGCGGACATGTCCTGAAGACCGTCCAAAGAAGTTCCAAAGAATCCGGGCACCAGACTCGCGCCGGGCATTGCGTGGCCGTAATCGGCCATGCCATCATCGGTTGTTCGGGATCAGGGGGCTCGCCATGAGGAGCGGGAAGGGCACAAGGCGGCGACGGCGCTTCTCCTTCGGCAACGCGCGGTTTGATGAAGGCGCGTGGGCGCTCAGTGTCGCGGGGGAAGCGGTGCCGCTGGAGGCCAAGCCTGCCGAGCTGCTGCATGTGCTGCTGCTGCGCGCCGGCGAGGTGGTGACGAAGGACGAGTTGCTCGACCTCGTGTGGCCGGGCGTGCATGTCGTTGAAGCCTCGCTGTCGGTCGCCGTCTCCAAGCTGCGCCGCGCGCTGGGCGACGAGGGCGGCGCCATCATCGAGACGGTGCCGCGCTTCGGCTATCGCCTCGCAGCGGACGTCAAGGTCGAAAGCCTCGACGCGCCGCTGCCCGCGCGCTTTGCCTTTCAGGCGGGAGACGCGGTGCCGGGCCGGCCGCAGTGGCTGCTCGACGCGCCGCTCGGGCAATCGGGCGCTCATGATGTCTGGCGCGCACGGCACGCCAAGACGGGCGAGACCCGCGTGTTCAAGTTCGCCGACGCGCCCGACCGGCTGCTTGCATTGAAGCGCGAGGCAGCGCTCGCCCGGCTGCTTGCCGCAGCACTCGGACCGCGGGGGCCCATTGTTCCCATCCATGAATGGGGGTTCGACACGGCACCCTATTGGCTGGAGTTCGCCGATGGCGGCGGCAGCCTTCTGGACTGGGCACAGGCCAATGGCGGGCTTGCCGCCATGTCTCCGGAGCGGCGGCTCGCGGTCGGCGTGGCCATGATCCGCGCCCTTGCCAGCGTGCATGGTGCAGGCGTGCTGCACAAGGATCTGAAGCCCGCCAATGTCCTCATCGAGGAGCGGCGCGACGAGTCCGGCGAGAGCGCCTTCCGCGTGCGGCTGGCCGATTTCGGCAGCGGCGACCTGGTGGACGGCGTCTCGCCGGAAGCCTTCGGCATCACCGGACTGCCGTTCCGGGAACCGGGAGCGGACAGCGGCACGGCCGGCTATCGTGCGCCCGAGCTGATGGCGGGCGGGCTGCCGACGGTGAAGTCGGATATCTGGGCGGCCGGCCTCATTCTGTTCCAGCTGGTGGCGGGTGACTTTCGCGCCAGCCTGTCGCCGGGCTGGCGCGAAGCAGTATCCGACCCGCTGCTGCGCGAAGATATTGCCGCTGCCTGCGCGGGCGACCCCGCCGCGCGGCCGGCGAGCGCGGCCGAGCTGGCGCAGCGGCTGGAGCAGCTGGAGGGGCGGCGGGAAGGGGAAGCCAGAGGCGAGGCCGAGCGTGCCCGGATGGCGGCCCTTCAGGAAGCCGAGGCCCGGCGGGCAGCGCGCCGCCCCTGGGTGCGGGCGGCGCTGGCGGCCGGGCTCGTCGGCCTTGTCGGCACTTCGGTCGCAGGCGTTGCCGCGGTGCGCCAGCGTGATGCAGCACGCGCCCAGGCCGCGATCGCCGAGGCAAGCTATGCCTTTCTTGCCGACGATCTCCTCGCGCGGGTGGACCCGGCGCTGGCAGACAGCAGCACGGAAACGGTCACCGATGCGGTGCGGCGTGCGTCGGCCGAAATCGCCGAGCGCTTTGCCGATGCGCCGCTGGTGGCCGGCCGGCTGCAGCACAGCGTGGCGCGCGGTCTTGCCGAACGGGCAGACGAGGCGGGCGCCGAGGCTGCCTTTGCCGCTGCCATCGGCCATTATGGCAGGGCAGGGGATCGGCAGGCTGCGGCCACCGCGGCCTTCCAGCGGGTTTTGCTGCACGCGCGCGGCAGCAGCGAGGGCCATCTGGACCGGGCCGCCGCGCAAATGGCCCAAACCGAGCGGGCGTTCGGTGCAGCCGCCGCGCAGCAAGGCGTGCCAGGCGTCTGGGCGGCCGCCGCGGAAGGCTTTCTGGCCCTCGCGCAAAGCCGTGGGGAGGATGCGCTCACCGCCTTCCAGCGCGGCGCCACGCTGGCAGGAGACCCTTCCCTCACCCTCTCGGACCGGGAGCGGATCGCAGCGCGGCAGCGCCTCCTCTACGCCCAGCTGCGGATGGATCAGCCCGACGTGGCCGCAGCCGAGGCGCTGGCGGCCGATGCCACGCGGCTGCTCGGGGCCGACGATACTGCGACGCTCACGGTGCGCCTGACCCAGGCGCAGATGCTGATGCAGGCCAACCGGCACGAGGAAGCGGTTGCGGCGTTCACGGCCATTCTCGTGCCTGTGGAGGCACGCTTTGGCGCTGACCATCCGCGCACCCTCAATGTGCTGGGCGGGCGAGCGGATTCGCTCAAGAACCTCGGACGCTACGCAGAGGCAGCAAGCGATGCCGGGCGTATCCATGAGGCTGCCGTCCGGCGGTTCGGCGCTGGCTCCTTCTATGCCGTTGGAAGCCTCGCCGACCAGGCGCAGGCGGAATGCCGGGCCGGCGACCGTGTGGATGGAATCGCCCATGCCATGGCGGCACATGCCGCGGCGGCCCGCCATTTCGGCGCCGGCGCAGCCCTCACCCACGGCGCCTCCGCGCGGGTCGCCGAATGCCTGATCGCCGCCGGCCGCCACGCCGAGGCGCTTGGCTGGCTTCAGGGGCTCGACCGCAAGGCGGTGGGCGAGCTGGTGGGCAATGCGGACTGGGGTCTCCATGTGGAGCTGCTGCTCGCCGAGATCGCCGCCAGTCTCGGCCAACCGGACGCAGCGCGACAGCATTATGCCAACGCCGCCCCGGCGTTCGCCGATCTCGGGACGGATGCCTATGAGGCAAGACGCATCGCGGCCGTCGCGGCCCGGCTGGCGCCAGTGGCGGCGCAGGGCCGGCCATGACCGGAAGGGGCCGCCGCGCCGCTGGCGGCCGGCCCGCCGGACGCCAGCGCCCTTCGGCGATCTGCCCTCGCCTTCACGAAACGGGCCTTGCGGCCTGACGGGAAACCGGCCTTGCGACCGCGCGGAAAACCGGCCTTGCGGCCTAGAAGGCCACCGTCGCGCCGATGAGCGGACCGGCCATGCGCAGATCGGCGGTCGAACGCGACCCCTCATAGTCGACCATCAGGTAGCGATACCCGGCCGAGACCCAGATCTGCCGCGCCACGCGCGCATTGAGCGTGGTTGCCACCTGCGTGGTGAATTCCGAGCCGGCGCCGAAGCCCCCGAAATCGCCCTGCAGCAGGATCGACCAGCCGTCGGCCAGGCGGAAGTTGAGCCTGCTGCCAAGCACCGGATCGGCAAAGCTCTCGTCCGGGGAGACCACCACGCCGAGCGCCGGAGCCTCGATCCGGGTGCGGATCCACCAGGCGCGGACACCGGCAAGCAGGTCGATCGAGATGCCCGGAAGGTCCACCGCCCGCACGCCCCCCATCAGCGTGAAGGACGTCTGCGCAAGGCGCCCCTCGGCAGGCACCGTCGGCAGGCCCGGAACCGGGGGTGTGACCAGCCCCTCGCGCGAACTGACGGACCGGCTGGCGTCGAACAGCGTCACGAACACGCCCAGGCGGGCAAGCCCGGTCACGAAGAAGGCCGCGTCCAGATCATCGAGGAGATCGCCGAACGACCGCGACACCCGCAGGGTCGGTCCGCCGGGCAATGGCTGTGCCGTTCCGCCGATGCCAGCCGCCCAGACATAGGGCGTCAGCTGGAAGGCACGGTCCGCCTGCTCCTCGGCCTGAACGGGAATTGCTGTGGCAAGGGCCGCCGTCAGGCCAAGAAAACCCGCAACATGCTTGCACTGTCGTTCCACGCTTTCCCCCCGCTCTTTCTCTCTCTACAATGAAGCGTGATGGTGCAATTGTCCATCATCTGACGAAGGGGGAGGAACGCCATGCGCCTGACGCCGATGATTGCTGCCGGAATTGCCATGGCCATTGCCGCACCGTCTGCGGCCTGCACGCGGGCTGTCTATGAAGGGCCGAACGGCCGCTATGTCACCGGCCGCAGCATGGACTGGAAGGAGGATATCCAGACCAATCTGTGGGTGCTGCCGCGCGGCATGGTGCGCGAAGGGGCCGCCGGACCGCAGAGCCTCAGGTGGACCTCGAAATATGGCAGCCTCGTTGCCACCGGCTATGACATCGCGGCCGCCGACGGGATGAACGAGGCCGGGCTGATGATGAACGGCCTGTGGATGTCGGACTCCACCTATCCCAAGCCCGACGGCAAGACGGCGACGATGGCCATCTCGGTGTTCGGGCAGTTCCTGCTCGACCAGTTCGCCACGGTTGCCGAGGCGGTCGCGTGGCTGCGCGCCAATCCGCTGCTGGTGCTGACCGGCGAGGTCCCGGGCCAGCCGGGCCGGCTTGCCACCATGCACTTCTCCATCTCCGACGCAACCGGCGACAATGCCGTCTTCGAATGGGTGGAGGGCGAACTCCAGATCCACCACGACCGCGCCTACCGCGTGATGACGAACGAGCCGCCGTTTGGCGAGCAGCTGGCCATCGCCTCCTACTGGCGCGAGGTCGGTGGGCTCCAGTTCCTGCCCGGCACCAACCGCGCGTCCGACCGCTTCGCCCGCACCAGCTTCTACCTCGACGCCGTCACCAGGAGCGATGATCCGCGGATGGCCGCAGCTGCCACCATGAGCGTCATCCGCAATGCCTCCGTGCCGCTTGGCATCAGCACGCCCGACCGGCCGAACATCTCGTCCACCCGCTGGCGCGTGGCCGCCGACCACAAGGACCGGCTCTACTATTTCGAGTCGACGGTTTCTCCCAACATCTTCTGGGTGGACCTGAAGAAGCTGGACTTTGCGCCCAGGGCCGGCGTGCGCAAGCTCGACCTCGGGCCTGACCAGTCGAACCTGTTTGCAGGCGAAGTCTCCGCCCGCTTCCGTCCTGCCTCCATGTTCCGCTTCCAGCCGGCGAACTGAGCCTTCAGCGCCGCGCTGCCGCCGTCTCGCCCGCGTTCCTGCGCGCATCCGCCTTCCGGAGCGCAGCCGCCGTGCGCTCGTTGGCGCGCAGCACGCGCAGGAAATTCTCGCCGGCAAGCTTCCTCAGGTTCGCCTCGCTCCAGCCGCGCCGTGCCAGCTCGGCAAAGAGCGCCGGATAGGTCGCAACCGTCTCGAGGCCCTGTGGCAGGTCGGGCACGCCATCATAGTCGCCGCCGATCCCCACATGATCATGGCCGGCCACTTTCGCGACATGGTCGATGTGATCCGCCACCTGGGCAAGTGTCGTTGCCGGCCTGGGGTTCGCCCTTTCCCAGGCGCGCATCCGCGCCTGCGCTTCTGCCCCCTGCCCGGCAAGCAGGGCCTGCGCTGCCCGGCGGCCTTCCCAGTCCGCCCGCGCCTGGCTGATGAACCCCGGCACGAAGGTGACCATCACCACCCCGCCATTGGCCGGCAGGCGCTTCAGCACATCGTCGGGGACGTTGCGCGGATGGTTGGTGACGGCCTTCGCGCTCGAATGCGAGAAGATGACGGGCGCTTTCGTGATGTCGAGCACGGCGTGCATGACGGCAGGCGACACATGGCTCAGGTCGACGAGCATGCCCAGCCGGTTCATTTCGGCAATCATCGCAGCAGCCCCCGGGGCGATGCCATTGTGCTTCGGGTCGGCGGTTGCGCTGTCGAACAGGGCAGAGGGCTGGGAGTGGGTGAGGGTCATCGACCGCACGCCTGCTGCATGGGCGCGGCGCAGCGTGGCGATGTCGTCGTTAACCTGGTGCGCCCCCTCCATGCCGAGAAGCGAGGCGATGCGGCCGCGGCGAAAGGCGCGGACGATGCCGTCGGCGGTGGTCGCGAATGCGAAGGTCTCCGGGTGGCGGGCGAGGAGCGCCTTCACGAGGTCGATCTGCTCGAAGCTGGTGCGCACGGCCTCGTCGCCGCGCAGGCGCATGGGAACATAGACGGACCAGATCTGCGCGCCGACCATCCCCTGCCGCAGCAGCGGAATGGAGGTGTGGCCCGGCTGCGGCTGCCGGACGGTCGGGTCAGCCACAAGGTCTGCGGTCTTCGCCTTCTCGAGCCCATAGTGGGTGCGCAGCGCCCAGGGCCAGTCGTTGTGGCCATCGATGAGCGGCGTGGACGCCAGCACCCGACTGGCAAGCGCTTCCGGGGATGGCTGCGCGGCTGCAGGGACGGCCAGCGCGATCACAAGGGCAAGAAGGGGCAGGGCAGGTCGCATGCCCTGCGACTTGCCGGGCGACCGGCCCGGACGCAAGGCCCGGACACAGGGCCCGGACACAGGGCCCGGACACAGGGCCCGCTCGCAGGCCCCGG
>JBDNCK010000109.1:0-6209 GCA_046719675.1 Sphingomonadaceae bacterium
CTTGTCCGCAGCCCGCACGCTCGCGCGCGGATCCTGCGGGTGGACGTGTCGGCAGCGCTCAAGGTGTCGGGCGTGGTGCTGGCGCTCGACGGACGACAGGTTGCCGAGCATCTGAACCCGATTACCCACTATATCGACCCGGCGACCTTCGGCGGCAAGAGCGCCGAAGTCCGCAGCATGGCTGTCGATCATGTGTGGTGCTACGGACAGCCTGTTGCGGTGGTCGTGGCAACCGATCGCAAGACGGCGCGTTACGCGGCTTCGCGGGTCCAGGTGAGCTATGCGACGGAGCCGGCGGTGCTTTCGGTCGAGGATGCCATCGCCCCGGATGCGCCGCGGGTGGTGCCGGGATGGGACGACAATGTCATCATGTCCGTTCCCTTCCGCAACGGCGATCCGGACGCGGCGTTTGCCCGCGCGGATCATGTGGTGGCAACCACGGTGCGTATCCATCGCTTCTCGACCCAGCCGATCGAGACCCGCTGCTACAATGCGGTGTGGGAGGAGGAGACCGAAAGCCTCACCCTCTATGGCACGGCGCAGAACCCTCACCCCTTGCGGCATGTGCTGTCGCAGGTGCTGGGGATGCCCGAGGGACGGATCCGGGTGCATGCCCCTGCCATCGGCGGCGCATTCGGGATGAAGATGCACGGCCATCCGGAGGAGTCGCTTGTCTGCCTGCTCGCAAAGCTGACGGGCCGGCCGGTCAAGTGGCTGGAGACCCGCGAGGAGTGCCTGCTGATCGGCGCGCGCGAGCAGGTGCATCATGTGGAGCTGGCGCTCTCCAGCCAAGGCGACCTCCTGGCGCTTCGCGACCGGTTCCTTGCCAACACGGGTGCGCCTTCCGCCTGCCCCGGCTGGGGGATGGCCTTCCTGACCGGGCTCACCATGCCCGGGCCCTACAAGGTGCGCGACATCGATGTGACGATGACGGCCCTCGTCACCAACAAGCCGAGCTGGAATGCCGCGCGCGGCTACGGAAAGGAAGCAACCGCAATCGCGCTGGAAGTTGCCATCGATGCCGCCGCGCGCAAGCTTGGGTTCGACCCGGCAGAGCTTCGCATCCGCAATTTCGTGGACAAGGGCGCCTTTCCCTACCCCAGCCCGACCGGGCTTCGGTATGACAGCGGCGACTATGCCGGTGCCGTCCGCAAGGCGCTCGCTGCGATTGACTGGAACGACTGGAAGGCGAAGCAGGCGAAAGGGCCACAGGACGGAAAGCTTGTCGGCCTCGGGCTTGCCTATGAGCTGACCCCGGAAGGGGGCGCGCTGCCGGGGACGATGGTTGCGGGCTACGACAGTTCAACCGTCAGGGTGGCACCCGATGGTTCGGTCAAGGTGCTGACCGGAGTCACGACGCCTGGGACCGGCAATCCCACGGGCATTGCACAAATCGTGGCCGACGAGCTTGGCGTGCCGATCGAGTGGATCACCGTCGTGCAGGGCGATACCACCACCTGCCCCTATGGCTTCGGCAACTATTCCGGGCGTTCGACCATTGTCGGCGGCGGTTCGGCGGCACTTGCCGCGCGCGATGTCCGGGAGCGCATGATGGCCGTTGCCGCGGCGATGCTGGGGGTCGGCCTGCAGACGCTGCGCCTGTCCGACGGGGTTTTCGACGGCGGCGACGCCGGGCGGCTGAGCTTCGCGGAAGTTGCCTATGCCGCCTACACGCGCGCCTATGATGTCGCCGCCTGCATCACGCCGCCGCTGGAGGCGCAGGCGACCTTCAAGCCGCCCAACATCCGCCATGCGCCGGATGCGGACGGGCGAATCAATCCCTATCCCAGCTATTCGAACGCGGCCTATGCCGCCGTGGTGGAAGTGGATTGCGAGACGGGTGTCGTGAAGCTCCTCGCCTTTTCGGCGGCGCACGATTGCGGGCGGGTCATCAATCCGCTGCTGGTCGAAGGCCAGGCCTGCGGCGCCATCGCCTTCGGGGTCGGTGGGGCGATCATGGAGGATATCCGGTTCGATGCCGGCGGCCGGCAGCTGACCCGCAGCTTCATGGATTATGTGATGCCACGCGCGCAAGACATGCCGGCGATTGCCATGGTGCACCACGACAGCCCCAACCCGGACACCTATATGGGGCTGAAGGGCGCAGGCGAGGCGGGTGTGGGCGGCTCTGCCGCGGCAGTGGTCAATGCCGTGAACAACGCGCTGGCGCCGCTGGGCGCTGCCATTCATGAGCTGCCCTTGTCTCCGGCGCGGGTCTGGGCGGCGATCGACGCCGCCCGGAGGCCGAAGCCATGAGCCTCTATCCCAGCCTTGCGCGGCCCAACAGCCTGCGGGATGCGGCCGAGCTTCTCGCATCGCTGGCGTCCGGCGGGGTGGTGATTGCCGGCGGACAGGAACTGATGCCGTCTGTCAATCACGGCGTGCTGGCGCCCGACGTCTATGTGGATATTGGCGGTCTCCAGGAACTGAGGGGCATTTCCGAAATGGCGGACGGCCGCATTGCGATCGGAGCACTGACGGTGCATCGGGAGCTGCAGACCGATCCGCTGGTGCGGGCAAAGCTGCCGCTGCTCGCCCATGCCGCTACGCGCGCCGGCGGCGGCAGGCAGGTTCACAATCGCGGCACCATCGGCGGCAATCTGGTGGCGCAGCATCCGCTCTATGATCTTGCGCCGTCGCTGCTTGCACTGGAAGCAGAGGTCGAGTGGGTGAAGGGCGCGGAAACGGTGCGCCAGCCGCTGGCGGCGATGCTCAAGGAAAGTTCCCACGGGCTTGGCAGGGAGGCGATTCTCACCCGCGTGTTGGTGGCGCCCATGGAGCCCCTGCCGGATGGTCCGGGCTGGGCCTATGAGAAGCTGAAGGCATCGGGCGGAGCCTATGGCTCGGCCAATGCCGCCGCCTGCGTGCGCGTAACGGATGCTGGCGTGACCTGGGTGCGGCTGGTCGTGGGTGCAGTCGCCGACCGGCTCCTCGACGCGAGCGAGCAGGCCGCCTCGGTGCTGGTCGGCAGGACGTTCGACCCGGAGATCGGCAATCTGCTGGCCGAGCGCGTTTCCGGCCTCGTCGAAGAGCCCCTGTCAGACGCGCAGGGGGATGGCCAATGGCGGCGCGCAATGGCGGGCGTGGTGGCACGGCGGGCCGTCTCGTCTGCTGTCGCGCGCGCAAGGGAGGCATGATGGACGAGCTTGCGCAATCGGTTCTGGTGCAGTGGCGCGTGAACGGCACGCTCCACGAGCTCGACGTGATGCCCGGCCAGTCGTTGATGGACGTGCTGCGTGAGGGGCTGCGCCTGACCGGCACGCACATGGGCTGCATGACCGGCCATTGCGGCGCCTGCACCGTGATGATCGACGGGCGGATTGCCAAATCCTGCATCGCCCAGGCCGCAACCCTGCCGCGCGCGGAAATCCGCACGATCGAAGGCCTCAGGGGCGCCGACGGCAGGCTTTCGCCGGTCCAGCAGGCCTTCTGGGACGAGGCTGGCTTCCAGTGCGGCTATTGTGCGCCCGGCATGCTGTTTGCGGCCGTCGAACTTCTCGCCGAGAATCCGGATCCGAGCGATGCCGAGATCGATGCTGGCCTTGCCGGTTCGCTGTGTCGATGCACCGGCTACCAGAGCATCCGCCGCGCCGTCCGGGCTGCTGCCCGGGCCATGCGCGAGAAAGGCTGAGACGAGGAGAAAGACCATGGCAACTGCTGCTGTCCGGACTGGGCCCCGCATCATCGACGTGCCCGTGAAGCGGGCCACGCCCGAAGCCCTTGCTCCCTATGGCCAGATCATCGGCCATGATCCCGGCATCCCGCCGATGCCCATCGACTTCTACGACGGCGCTGCCAAGGTCCGCCGCGTGGTGGACTTCAAGGCAGAGGGCGTCATCGAGATGCCGGTCGTCACGCTTCAGCGCCGGCCGCTGGAAGTGCGCTGGATGGAGCGGCACTTCAAGCACACGCAGGCCTTCATCTCGCTTGGTGCCAGGCCGTTCGTCGCCTGCTTTGCCCCTCCTTCCGACGGCGAGCTTCCCGAAATCGACAAGGTAGAGGCCTTCCTGTTCGATGGTTCGGCCGGCTTCATGATGCACATCGGGACCTGGCACGAGTTTCCCTTTGCGCTGGTTGATGACACCCCGCTGATGGTGATCCTCACGAAGGCCGCAACCGACGGCCTGGTGCGCGACAATGTCATCCAGGATGAAGCGCGAGGGGAGGATCTCGACAAGAAGGATCTCGAGGCCAGGCTCGGGATCCGGCTTGCACTCCGGATCTGAGCGATGGACGCATTCCGGATCCGGACGGACCCGGATCCGTTCGAGCCCTTCCGGATCGCGCAGGGCTATCGGGTTGGCGATCTCATCTTTCTTTCCGGGCAGGCTGCGCTTGATGCCACCGGCGCGATTGTCGGCGCCGGGGACCTCGACGCGCAGGCGGAAGCCACCTTCCGTGCGATCGAGCGGGTGCTGGCAGCCGCCGGAAGCAGCCTTGCCGGAGTCGTGAAGGTGACGATCTACCTTACCGACATGGCGTATTTTCCACGGATCGTGGAGCTGCGCGGCAGGTGGTTCACGCCCCCCTGGCCCGCCGATACCATTGTCGAGGTTGCCCGCCTCGCTCTCCCGGAGCTCATGCTCGAGATCGATGTTATCGCCCTGGCGGGCGGAACCCGCAGGGACGCAGCGTCCGAAGTCGCCTGAACAAGGCGCGCGCAACAGCTGCGGCACCGGCGGGGGCCGCATTCACGCAGCCGGTCCTGGATGCAATTGCCAGCGGCCAACCCAAGGCCTGCCGACCGGCAATGTATCCGGCAGCACGGTAGCAGACCCCGGTTTCCCCTCCGGGGCTGTCGTGGCCAAAGTTGACAGCGAGGCGCACTCGGGTCGGTAATGCCAAGCCCATGCAGCGAGGGGCCGGAAGTGGTTCCGGATAAACGGTGGGACGGATCCGGAGGGCTCAAAGGGGCAAGAAGAACGCGTGGAGCCATCGAGCTTTTCGATCTGGTCACCGAACTTGATCTTCTCGAGGATGTGATCGGCCCCACTGAGTGGTCCGGTTTGGTTGTTGGTGCATGGTTGCCTCCGACGCCCGGTCTGGCCGGAGGTGGAGTGAAGCGGAACCGGAGGGCGGCCATGGCGGCGTTGCCGTTTCCGGGGCCGGTGGCCGATAGCGCAGCAAGCCATGCGGCCTGACGGTGTTGTCGTGCCGCCGCCAGCCCTCGATCAGGACACGGACTTCGGCCATGGTATGGAAGATTTCACCGTTGAGCCCCTCGCCGCCTCCTGCAGGATCAGCTTGTCGAGCGTCAGGTCCGACACCGCCTGTCGAAGCCGGGCGTTCTCTCGTTCCGGCTCCTTCATCCGCCGCGCCTGATCCATCTTCAGGCCGCCCTACTCCCTGCGCCAGCGGTAGCAGCTCTGCTCGGAGACACCGATCCGGCGGCAGGCAGCGGCCACCGCACCACCTTGCGCCAACGCGATCTCTGCATAACGCAGCTTGCCGATGATCTCCTCGGGCTTGTGCTTCCAAGCCATTCCATGCCTCCCTCGTGGTCCAGACTATGCTAGTCGGTGGGCCACTCAGAAGTGGGCAGAGCAGCTCAACTGGATCGCGCGCGGGCGTCCATAGCGACCCAGAAGGCGGTCCGTACGCCATGACGAAATGCAGAGGGAAAGTCCGAAGCCGAAGTAGGCAAACCCTCAACGGGCAGCTTGCGCAGCGACTCTCGACGTCTCAGCAGGGAAAGCTGCCGCAGCTCGACCATCGCCATCCAGAAAAGAACGAGGGCGCCGAACAGCTCAAGAGCCACCTATCGAAGGCCAGCCCCCGGCAGAAGGGCAGGCATCGCTAGCAACATCAACAAAACAACGCGCTATGCCACCGTTCGAAGCCGCGGAGCTCGCTATTCCCGCGCTTTGGCAAACGCGGCAAGGCTTGTTGCGTTGCGTCCCGGTCAGCGACTTGATCCGCGGCCATGCTCAGCCGATAGACTGAATGGGGAGGACGGGCGAAGCGATGAGTGTACATGAGCACAGGTTGGCGCGCCATCGGAAGGCGCAAGGCACAGACGATTCGGCCGCGAGACCGCTCTACCGGTTCGACATGGCCCGCAAGTTGCGACGATCCCACTCGCTGCAAACTGCACCTGCAGTTCACTTGCGCCGCCGAGCGGTCCGGAGACCCACTTGCCAACCGCTTGGTTGATGGCGCACCCGACACGATTCGAACGTGTGACCTTTGCCTTCGGAGGATAGAGGACG
>JBDNCK010000110.1:0-6086 GCA_046719675.1 Sphingomonadaceae bacterium
CTTCCCGCGGGTGTGCGCAGCCGTGACCGGCACCAACGGCAAGACTTCGACGGTGGAGCTGGTGCGCCAGCTGTGGCACCTTGCCGGCGAGCGGGCAGCAAGCATGGGCACGCTGGGCGTGACAACCGCCGACGAGCAGGTGAAGGCCGGCACCAGCGGGCTGACGACGCCCGACATCGTGACCTTCCTTGCAACCGCGGCCGGCCTCGCCCGCGAGGGGGTCACGCATCTGGCCTTCGAGGCAAGCTCGCACGGGCTCGACCAGCATCGCAGCGAAGGGCTGCCCGTGGCGTGCGCTGCCTTCACCAACCTGACGCGCGACCATCTCGACTATCATGGCACGATGGAGGCCTATTTCGCCGCGAAGCTCAGGCTGTTCACGCAAGTGGTGGAACCGGGGGCAGCAGCCGTCGTCTGGCGGGACGCCTCGGCAGGATTTGCCCCCTGGACGGAGCGGGTGATCGCAGCCGCGCAGGCGCGCGGGCTCAGGCTGCTGACGGTGGGGCCCGACGGGGAGGCGCTCAGGCTTGTCGGGCGGGTGCCGACCCGGCTGGGACAGGCGCTGGTGGTGGAAGCAGATGGCGCGCGCCACGAGGTGCTGCTGCCGCTGATCGGGGCCTATCAGGCAGCCAATGCGCTGGTGGCGGCAGGAATCGCGGTTGCCTGCGGGATGGGCGCGGCGCAGGCGCTTGCGCGGCTGGCGCGGATTTCGGGCATCCGCGGGCGGCTGGAGCGGGCGGTGATCACGGCGGCTGGCGCTCCTGTCTATGTCGATTATGCGCACACGCCGGATGCGCTCGAGGCCGCGATTGCCGCCCTGCGGCCGCACACGGCCAACCGGCTCATCCTGGTGTTCGGGTGCGGCGGCGACCGCGATCGGGGCAAGCGGCCGGAGATGGGCGCGATTGCAGCCCGCGATGCCGATGTCGTGATCGTGACGGACGACAATCCGCGCAGCGAGGATCCGGCAGCCATCCGGCGGGAGATCCTGGCCGGCGCGCCGGGCGCCCTGGAAGCAGCCGGCCGGCGCGAGGC
The DNA here is from genome assembly GCA_046719675.1 of Sphingomonadaceae bacterium. Taxonomy (GTDB): domain Bacteria; phylum Pseudomonadota; class Alphaproteobacteria; order Sphingomonadales; family Sphingomonadaceae; genus Thermaurantiacus. The sequence continues at coordinate 1,036 of JBDNCK010000110.1, forward strand.
GATCGCGCAGGCGCTTTCCATGGCACGCGAGGGCGACGTGGTGCTGGTGGCCGGCAAGGGCCATGAGCAGGGCCAGCAGGTGGCAGGCGAAACGCTGCCGTTCGACGATGTGACGGTCGTGCGCGCGGAGGCGGGTGCATGAGGCCGCTGTGGACGGGCGAGGAGGTCGCAGAGGCCTGCGGCGGGGCGCTTTCTGCGCCGTTCGTGGCGGAGGGGGTGACGTTCGACAGCCGGGAAGTCATCGGCGGCGAACTGTTCGTGGCGCTGCCGGGCAGCAGGGCCGACGGGCACGCCTATGTGCCGCAGGCCTTCGCGCGCGGCGCAGCCGGAGCGCTTGTGGCAAGGCCGGTCGAGGGGCCGCATGTGCTGGTGGCCGACACGCAGGCGGCCCTCGAGGCGCTGGGCCGGCAGGCGCGGGCACGCGCCACGGCTGCCACGGTCATCGGCGTGACGGGATCGGTCGGCAAGACCGGGTGCAAGGAGGCAATTGCCGCAGCGCTTGCGCGGGTGGCGCCGGAGGCCACGCATCGTTCGGTCAAGAGCTACAACAACCACACGGGCGTGCCGCTCAGCCTCGCGCGGATGCCGCAGGAGAGCCGCTTCGGTGTCTTCGAGATGGGGATGAACCATGCCGGCGAGATTGCGGCGCTCACCCGGCAGGTTCGGCCGCATGTCGCCCTCATCACCTGGGTGGCCTCGGTTCATCTCGAGAATTTCGCGAACGAAGAGGGGATTGCCGAGGCCAAGGCGGAGATCTTCGAGGGCCTCGAGCCCGGGGGCACGGCCATCCTTCCGGCCGACAATGTCCATGCGCCGCTGCTGCGGGCGCGCGCCGAGGTGCATGCCGGCCGCGTCATCAGCTTCGGCATCGCGCGCCCGGCCGATGTGCGCGCCATCGCCGTGGAGGAAGGGCCGGAGGGAAGCGCCATCCTCGCCGAGGTGGCGGGCGAGCGGCTGCACTTCCGGGTCGGGCTGGCTGGCGCGCACTGGGTGTCGAACGCCCTTGCCGTGCTGGCGGCCGTGCATGCCGCGGGCGGCGACATCGCCGAGGCGGGGCTGGCGCTTGGCGGGATGACCGGGCTTGCCGGGCGCGGCAGCCGGCATGTGCTGCGGCTGGCGCGGGGCGGAGAGGCGCTGCTCATCGACGAGAGCTACAACGCCAACCCGACCTCGATGGCAGCAGCGCTCGCCGTGCTGGCGCGGCTGCCCGCCCAGCGCCGGCTGGCGGTGCTGGGGGCCATGAAGGAGCTGGGCCCGGACTGGCCGGCGCTCCATGCCGGGCTGGCGCCCGCCATTCATGCCGCGGGTGTGACCGCCTGCGCGCTGGTGGGCGAGGAAATGCGCGCGCTCGCCGTGCCGGGCGGCACCCATGTCGGGGACTGGCGCGAGGCGCTGGCCTGGGCCGAGGAGAGCCTGCGCGACGGCGACGTGCTCCTTGTCAAGGGCTCCAACTCGGTCGGGCTCTCCCGGCTGGTCGAGGCGCTTGCCATGCGCGAGGTGGCGGCATGATCTTCCATCTCATCGAATGGCTGGGCTTTCCGGGCCCGCTCAATGTCGTGCGCTATCTCACCTTCCGCGCCGGCGCTGCCACGCTGACGGCGCTTCTGATCGCGCTGCTGGTGGGACCGCGCTTCATCGCCTGGCTGCACACGAAGCAGGGCAAGGGCCAGCCGATCCGCGAGGACGGGCCGGCAAGCCATCTCATCACCAAGAAGGGCACGCCCACCATGGGCGGCCTTCTGATCCTGGTGTGCACCGGCCTTTCCACCCTTCTGTGGATGGAGTGGGACCTGCCCTTCACCTGGGCCGTCCTGTTCGTGACGATGGGATTTGGCACCATCGGCTTCCTCGACGATTATGCCAAGGTCACGCGGCGCTCCTCGGCCGGGATCTCGGGCCGGATGCGGCTGCTGCTCGAGTTCCTGATTGCCGGCCTTGCCGTGTGGTTCATCAGCCGGCAGACGGGCACCACCCTCTATTTCCCGTTCCTCAAGGATACGGGGATCGATCTCGGACTCTTCTACATCGCCTTTGGTGCGCTGGTGATCGTGGGGGCGGCCAATGCCGTGAACCTGACCGACGGGCTCGACGGGCTTGCCATCATGCCGGTCATCATCGCGGTGACCACCTTCGGGGTCATCGCCTATCTCGTGGGCAATTTCGTGTTCGCCGAGTATCTGGGTGTCCATTTCGTGCGCGGATCGGGTGAGCTCATCGTCTTCTGCGGGGCCATCATCGGCGCAGGTCTTGGCTTCCTGTGGTTCAACGCGCCGCCGGCTGCCGTCTTCATGGGAGATACCGGAAGCCTTGCAATCGGCGGCGCAGTGGGCACGCTTGCCGTCGTCACCAACCATGAGATCGTGCTCGTGGTGGTGGGTGGCCTGTTCGTGGTGGAGGCCGTCTCCGTCATCATCCAGGTCGGCATGTTCAAGCTGACCGGGCGGCGCGTCTTCCGGATGGCGCCCATCCACCATCATTTCGAGCAGCTCGGCTGGTCGGAATCGACGATCGTCATCCGCTTCTGGATCATTGCCATCGTGCTGGCGCTTGCCGGCCTTGCCACGCTGAAGCTCCGCTGATGGCGCTGCTTGCCGCCCCCCATCTTGCCGGCCGCTGCTATGGCGTCTTCGGGCTTGCGCGCTCTGGCCTGGCGACGCTTGGCTTTCTCGCCCGGTCGGGAGCGCACGTGCTGGCCTGGGATGACCGGGAAGCCGCGCGCGAGGAGGCGAAGGCCCTGCATCCGGGCGTCGCCCTTGCCGACCCGATGGCAATGTCGCTCGAGGGGCTTGCCGGGCTCGTCGTCTCGCCCGGCGTGCCGCTCAACACCCATCCGCTGGCAGCCCGGGCGCGGGCGGCCGGCGTTCCCCTCATCGGCGACATCGAGCTGTTCCAGGAAGCCCGCGCGCATCTGCCGGCGCACCAGCTGGTCGGGATCACGGGAACCAACGGCAAGTCCACCTGCACCGCGCTCATCCACCATCTGCTGGTCCGTGCCGGCCGGGTGGCCCTGCTGGGCGGCAATATCGGGAACCCGATCCTCGGCGAGGCGGCGCTTGCCCAGGGCGGCACCTATGTGCTCGAGCTGTCGAGCTTCCAGATCGATCTGTGCCAGAGGCTTGCCTGCGATGTCGCGGTGCTGCTCAACGTGACGCCCGATCATCTCGACCGCTATGCCTCGATGCAGGCCTATGCCGCTGCCAAGGCGCGGCTGTTTGCCATGCAGAAGGATGGCGCCCATGCGGTGATCGCCGCCGAGGATCGCTACACCTGCTGCATCGCCTCTGCCCTTGCCCCGCGGCTGCGGCTGGTGCGGGTGGCAACCGGGGACGCTGCGCCCATGCCCCGCGCGCCGGCGCTGGCCGGCCCGCACAATGCCCAGAACGCTGCGGCTGCGATTGCGGTCGCGCGCATCCTCGGGCTTTCCGACGCCGAGATTGCCGCTGGCCTCCAGAGCTATCCGGGCCTTCCCCACCGGATGGAACTGGTGGCCGAGATCGGCGGTGTCACCTTCGTGAACGACAGCAAGGCCACCAATGCCGAAAGCGCCGCCCCGGCGCTTGCTGCCTTTCCCTCCATCCACTGGATCGCCGGCGGGCAGGCCAAGACCGACCATCTCGACCCCTGCCTGCCGCACCTGTCGCATGTGAAGCGGGCCTGGCTCATCGGCGAGGCGGCACCGCTGTTCGCCCGGCTGCTTGCGCCCCATGTGCCGGTGACCCAGGCCGGAACGCTCGAGGCAGCCGTTGCCGGCGCTGCCTCGGCGGCAGTTGCGGGCGACGCGGTGCTCCTGTCCCCGGCCTGTGCCAGCTTCGACCAGTTCGCCAATTTCGAGGCGCGCGGTGACGCCTTTCGCGCGGCGGTTGCAAGGCTGACGGAGACGGCACATGCGTGACGTCTTCCGCTTCGGCCGCGCCGATCGCAGCTTCCTTGCCCGCTGGTTCTGGGAAGTGGACCGGCCGCTTCTCGTGATGATCCTGGTGCTGATGGGCGTGGGAATCATCGCGGTGGCAGCCGCCTCGCCGGCTGCGGCCTTTCGCCTGTCCGACAGCAGCACGCGGCTTCCGCCCCTCTATTTCCTGCAGCGCCAGATGATCTGGGCCGGGCTTGGACTTGTGGTGCTGCTCGGCGTCTCGATGCTGCCGGCGATGCTGGCAAGGCGGTTGGCCCTTGTCGGCTTTCCGGCCGCGCTGGTGCTGCTCGCCGCCGTTCCCTTCGTGGGCGCCGAAGTCAATGGCGCGACCCGCTGGATCCAGCTGCCGGTGCTGCAGCTGCAGCCCATCGAGCTGGTCAAGCCGCTGTTCGTGGTGGCGACGGCCTGGCTCCTTGCCGCCCGCTTCGACGACCGCAGCCTGCCGGTCATGTCGCTCTCCTTTGCGATGCTGGCCGTCATCGTGCTGCTGCTCGCCGTGCAGCCGGATTTCGGCCAGGCAGCGCTGGTCTCGGCGGTGTGGCTTGCCCAGGCGGCGCTCGCAGGGATGCCGGTGGCCCTGCTCGGCGGTGTGGCGGTGCTTGGCGCTGGAGGGATGGTGCTGGCCTATCTTTCGAGCGCGCATGTCGCCCGCCGCATCGACGGGTTCCTGCACGGCGAAGGCGACACCTACCAGGTGGATCGTGCGCTTGATGCGTTCCGCTCGGGCGGGCTGTTCGGCACCGGGCCGGGAGACGGCACGGCCAAGTTCCGGCTGCCCGAGGCGCAGACGGACTATGTCTTTGCCGTCATTGGCGAGGAATTTGGCGCGATTGCCTGTTTCGCGCTTGCCCTACTATATGTGGGGATTATACTGCGTGTCCTTCTACAACTTGTGGAAGACGAGGACCCGTTCACCCTGCTTGCCGGGGCCGGGCTTGTCGCGCAGTTCGGAGGGCAGGCCTTCATCAACATGAGCGTCAATCTGGCGCTGGCGCCGAGCAAGGGAATGACGCTGCCGCTGGTGAGCCATGGCGGCTCCTCCTATCTGGCAACGGCGCTCGGGCTCGGGCTGCTGCTCGCGATCACCCGGCGCAACCGGCATGTCCAGCACTCGCCCTATCTGCGGCAGGTGCCGCGATGA
>JBDNCK010000111.1:0-6071 GCA_046719675.1 Sphingomonadaceae bacterium
CCAGAGCGAGCCGGTCACGAGGCACACAAGGGCGAAGACGGCCCCAACCGGTGCGATTGCGCGCACGGCCAGATCGGCAAGCGGATGCCGCCAGATGCGCGCGGCCAGCGCTGCCACGGCCATCCCGAGATAGGCGCCAAGCGCCAGCCAGGCGGTGGGCACATGGACATACATGATACGCACCGACTCGCCCTGGAGATAATCCTGAGGCGAGACGAACAGGCCCATGCCCAGCCCGACGGCCAGGAAGGCGAGCGCGGCGGCCAGAAGCCAGGGGAGCACGGCTCCGGCCAGCTTCTGGAAGCGGCGGGGGTTGGCGAGATCGTGCCAGCGCGAGGCGTCCATGCCTGCTTCCTAGCAGCGCTTTCGCGTCGCGTCAGCAGCCCTTTGGCCGCAAGGGCGGGTCAGCCGTCGGTCCGGTCCGGGTTGTCCGACGAGTCCGATTTGCCGAACAGCCCTTTGGCCATGCCGAGGAGATCATCGAGCACCCGGCCGTCCCCGTCCTTGTCGAAGCGCGCCAGCGTGTCGCGCCAGGTGCCAGCCAGGCCCTTCGCCTCATATTGCGCCTTCAGATCCTCGAACAGCGCCGAGACCTTCGCCGTTTCCAGGCCGGCCTTCTGCGAAAGCTCGGCAAACAGGGTCCGCACGTCGGTCACGCCGTCCTTCGCGCGCGCCTCGGCCTCCGCAAGCAGCGCCTCCAGCCTGTCGCCGGTCACGCCCGTATGCGCCTCGAGCTTCGCCTTGATCGCTTCCACCGACTCGCCGGTTTCCGCCGAAAGTTTGGCAATCATCGCCCGCAGATCCATGTTCGTTCCTCCTCAAGGCCATCGCTCGCATGAATGCATTTCGGGCGTGTGACAATCCCCCCGCCTATCCCCGCGACAGGCGGACGGCCGCGCCCGCGGCGAACGGCGCGATCGCCACCAGCAGGAGCGTCGTGGCGGCCAGCAGCGGCAGGCCATCCGTGCCGGTGCCAAAGACGAGGAGCGGGATGGCAACCGGCACCACCAGGATGGCGACAAGCCCGCCGCCGCCACGCGCCCCGATCATCAGCGCGCCCGCCATCACGGCAAGTGCTGACAGCCCCAGCGTGCCCAAGAGCAGCCGGGGAACCAACCCCGCCAACTCGGCGAGCGGCAGCGCGAGAAGAGCAGCGGCTGCCGGCAGGGCCACGAGCAGCGGCACCAGCAGCAGCAGCCAGAGGGCGGCAAGCCGGGCCAGCGCCAGGGTTTCGGCAGCGATGCCGCGCACGGCAAGCTGATCGAGGGTTCCATCGGCGGCATCCGCCTGGAACAGCCCCGCCACCGGCAGCAGCGCCGAAAGCAGCACGGCCACCCAGAGGATTCCCTGGGCCGCGCGTGCCAGCAATCCCGGTTCCGGTCCAAGCGCAAAGGCGAAGACGATGGCCACCAGCAGGAAGAAGAGTGGCGGCAGCAGTGCTTCGGCGGGCCGGGCGAGCGCGCGCGTGATCTCGCGCGCGAACAGGAGGGCAAACAGGCGGGCGAAGCGCATTTCCTGCCGGCTCAGTCCCTGCGGAACAGCGAATCGGCTGCCGAGCGGAAGGCCGAAGCCTTCTCCCGCCTCGCGCGCGTCCTGGCGATCTCGGCCTCGAGCGCGGCAATCCGCGCATCGAGCTCGGCCACCGAGAGCGGGTCGAGATCCTGCCGGGCCAGAAGCCGCAGCGGATCGTCGGGCCGCGTCGGCAGCATGTCATCCGGGTCCATCCTCTCTCCTCCCATGACCTTGCCTTTTCAGGCGCCCATGCCATCGAGGGCGACTTCTGGCACGCAGGAGGTGGCAAGTGGAAGCGCGACGGATCGAGGAACAGGCAGACCTGCCGCGCGTGATGCGCGCCATCGATCCCGCAGGCCCCGGCGGCCCGGACGTGCTGGTGCCCGTCGAGCGGCCGGTTCCCACGCCGGGTCCGGGCGAGGTGCTGATCCGGGTGCATGCCGCAGGCGTCAACCGGCCCGACGTACTGCAGCGGCTCGGGCTCTATCCGATGCCACCCGGCACCACCACGATCCCCGGGCTGGAGGCCGCCGGCGAGATTGTCGCGCTTGGCGAAGGGGTCACCCGCTGGCAGGTCGGCGATCCGGTGACGGCGCTCCTCATCGGTGGCGGCTATGCCGAATATGCGGTCGCACCCGAAGGCCAGTGCCTGCCGGTGCCGCCGGGCATGCGCTTTGCCGAGGCTGCCGGCCTGCCCGAGACCTATTTCACCGTCTGGTCCAACCTGTTCGAGGCCGCCGGCGCCAAGGCCGGCGACACGGTGCTGGTGCATGGCGGCACCTCGGGCATCGGCGTGACGGCAGTCGATCTGTGCCGGCTGTTCGGGATCCGCGTGTTCGTCACCTGCGGGACGGGCCAGAAATGCCGGGCGGCGGCCGAGCTCGGGGCGGATGCCGCGATCGACTATAATGCGCGCGATTTTGCCGCCGAGGTGCGCGAGCTGACGCAAGGCCGCGGCGTGGACATCGTGCTCGACATGGTCGGCGGCGACTATGTGCCGCGCAATCTCGTGTGCCTTGCCGAAGGCGGGCGGCATGTGTCGATCGCCTTCCAGCGCGGCCAGCGCGCGGAAGTGGACCTGGGGCTCATCATGCGCAAGCGCCTGCTGCTCACCGGCTCGATGCTGCGCCCGCGCGATGTCGCCTTCAAGAGCCGGATTGCGCGCGCGCTGGAGGAAAAGGTGTGGCCGGCATTTGCCGACGGCCGGCTTGCTGCCCGCCTCGACAAGACCTTCCCCCTTGCGGAGGCGGCCGCCGCGCACCGGCACATGGAGGCAGGCGCGCATGTGGGGAAGATCGTCCTCCTCGTGCCCGCCTGAGGCCGGAGCAAAGCAACAGGTTGACGGCCATGCGCACGCCTTCCAGCATGTCGGGATGCCGTATGTTGCACGCCTGCCATCTGCCGGGCCTCGCATCGCCCGTCTCAAGACGGAGCTCGCCGCGCTGGGTGCTGTCACCGAAGTCGGGTTTGCCGAAGGCGGCGCGGCGGTCGCGCGCCTGCAGGCGCTGGCAGCCGAACTGGAAGCCCTCAATCCCACGCGCGCGCCGGCGCGTGCCCAGTCACTGCTCAAGGGGCGCTGGCATCTTCTCTATTCCAGCCTCGGCCTGCTGCGGGAAACGACGCTGGCGCGCCTCGGCTTCGGCCAGCTGCCCAGGACACCGGTGACCGTGGTCGAGGTCTTCCAGGAAACCGATCCCGCCCGCCAGACCTACGACAATATCGTGCAGTTCGTCGACGAGGGCGGCGAGGCCGGGACCCTGGTGATCGAGGGCGGCTTTCTGGTCGTCGATGACGAGCAGATGGAGCTTCGTTTCGACCGCGCCCGCCTCGTTTCCCCGCGCGGGCGGGTCGTCTTTCCGCTCGATCCCGTGAAGCTGCCGCCGATCGCCGCGCGCGTCAGCTATCTCGACGAGGGGTTCCGGCTAGTCCGCGGGGCCAATGGCAGCCTCTACATGCTCGAGCGACTGGATCCGCAGCCGGCACACTGGGCGCGGGAGGCCTGAGCCGGCCCGGGCGCCCTCTTTCGCCAGCTTGGCCGCCGCGCTCCGGCTGCTACCGCTTGCGGAAAGGAGGCTCGAGGATGACTGAACCCTTTCCCGCCCATCCCTATCTGTCGGGCTTCTACCGCCCGTTCGGCGCAGAGATGGACGCCGCCGATCTCGTGATCGAAGGCCGCCTGCCCGAGACGCTGTCGGGCACCTTCTACCGCAACGGCCCCGACCCGCAGTATCCGCCGCACCCGGACGACCGCTACCATGTCTTCGACGGCGACGGCATGATCTATGCCATCCGCCTGCACGGTGGCCGCGCGTCGCTGCGCAACCGCTATGTCCGCACGCGCAAGTTCGAGCTGGAGCGCGCCGCCGGCCGCCGCCTGTTCGGCGTGTTCGGCAATCCGCGCTTCAACGATCCCTCTGTCTCGCCGATGGAGTACAACACAGCGAACACCCACATCTGGCCGCATGCGGGCGCGCTCTACGCACTGATGGAAGGCTGCCCGCCCACTGCCATGGACCCGGAAACGCTCGAGACCAAGGGCTATGAGACCTTTGCCAACACGGTGACGGGCCCGTTTACCGCCCACCCCAAGACCGATCCGGCCGACGGCGCCATGCACGCCTTCGGCTACTCGGCGAAGGGGCCGGGCTCGACGGCCATCCGCTACAACATCATCGACCGCAACGGCACGCCCCGCCATCTCGCCTGGCTCGACCAGCCCTATCCCTCGATGATGCACGACTTCGCGCTCACCGGGCAGCATGTGGTCTTTCCCTGCCTGCCCGTCGTCATCTCGATGGAGCGTGCGATGGAAGGAAAGCCGATGGCGGCCTGGGAAGGCGACCGGCCGGCGGCCTTCGGCGTGATGGACAAGGGCGGGGCCGGCGGCGATTCGGTGCGCTGGTTCGAGACCGATCCCACCTTCGCCTTCCACATCGCCAACAGCTACGAGGACGGGCAGGACATCGTGATCGATGTCGCCGGCTCGCGGCGGGCGCCGCTGATGCCGGGGACAGACGGGACACTTCCATCGCACGAGGAAACGCGCTTCACTCTCAGGCGCTGGCGCCTTGGCGGGAACGGCAATTTCCGCGAGGAGGCCGTGGATGGCCTCGACATCCAGTTCCCGCGCATCGACGATCGCGTGCAGGGCCAGCGCTATCGGAAGGTGTTCGTGAACGGCACGGCGCGCCCGACGGCCGGCCGGGTGGACGGCTTCGACATGGTGGCGGCCATCGATGTCGAAAGCGGCACGCGCGACGGCTTCTCCTTCGGCGAGGGTGCCTATTGCGGGGAGCCGGTGTTCGTGGCCGACGGCCCGGGCGAGGGCGAGGGCTGGCTGCTGTCGCTGGTGTGGGACAGCCAGGCCAACGAGAGCTTCCTTGCCGTCCTCGATGCGCGCGACCTGGCAGCAGGCCCGGTTGCCCGGATCCGCATGCCAGCGCGCGTGCCCGGCGGCTTCCACTGCCATTGGCGCGACGCCGCGTGACGGACGACGACACGCGCAATCTCGCCACCGCCCGGCGGCTTTACGAGGCCGCCGGGCGCGGCGACTGGGAGGCCGCCGAACGGGAGCTTCATGACGATCTCGTGATCCACGAGGCGGAGAGCCTTCCCTATGCAGGCGCCTATCGCGGCAAGGATGCGCTGCGGCGGCTGGTGGGGATGGTGCTTGGGCACTGGCCCAACGCCGGCCTGGAACGCCTCGGCATGGCCGCCGGCGACGGGCGCGTCGTCGTCTTCTTCCGGATGAGGATCGACGCGCCTGCCGGCCCGCTTGTCCACGAGATCGTGGAAGTGAACGAGTTTCGCGACGGCAAGGTCGCTGTCATCAAGCCCTTCTACTGGGATGCCGGGTTCATGGCGAAGCTGGCGCACGAACTGGGGAAAGCTGCATGAGCGAGGAAAAGCCCGAATCCGTTGGCCGCGAGGTGCTCTACGAAGTGGTGGAAGGCCATGTCGGACTCGTCCGGCTGAACCGGCCCGACAAGCGCAACGCCGTCAATGGCGATGTCGCCCAGGCGATGGACTGGATCGTGAAGGCAACCGAGGCCGACGAGTCAGTGCGGGTCGTGATCCTGGGTTCGACATCGGATGGCGCCTTTTCGGCCGGTGCCGACCTTTCCGAGATCTCGAAGGGCCGCGGCCATCTCCTGGGCACGAAGGATGGCGGCTTCGGGGGTCTGGCGCGCGCGAAGCGGACGAAGCCCTGGATTGCCGCCGTCAATGCCCCGGCACTTGCCGGGGGCTGCGAGCTGGCCCTTTCCTGCGACATGATCGTGGCCGCCGAGACGGCCCGCTTCGGGCTGCCGGAAGTGAAGCGCGGCCTCTTCGCCGGTGCTGGCGGCGTCTTCCGCCTGACGCGCCGGCTGCCCGCCAGCATTGCCTATGAGCTGGTGGCAACCGGCGATCCGATCGATGCGCCCCGGGCCCATGCGCTTGGTCTCGTCAATCGGCTGGTGCCAGTCGAGAAGGTGCTGGACGAAGCGATCGCGCTCGCCAGGGCAATCAGCGTCAATGCGCCCATGTCAGTGCGCGAATCGCTCAGGGTTGCCCGCATG
>JBDNCK010000112.1:0-6070 GCA_046719675.1 Sphingomonadaceae bacterium
CATCTCGTGGAAGGGGAGAGCCGCTTGGACGGGCAGCCGGGTCGGATCGGCAAGGCCGTTCCGCATCCAGGGGATGGACGGGACGGCAAGCCTTGCGATGTCCCGGCCGGGTGCCACCAGCACGGCGGGGTTGAGAATGCCGATGGGCCGGCCGTTCCCATCTCCCTCCCCTTCCTGCAGATAGACGAGGACCGGCCGATCCCAGGTGGCGCCCTCGGGGTCGCCCAGCGGCAGGCTGCGGCCGGGGAGGAGCTGGCGCAGCACGCCGGAAAAGCGGGTGTTCCGCTCGGCCAGCGGCAGTGGCTCGAGGCGCAGGCGGTAGGTCGGATAGGACGCAGCCAGGGCGAACAGGCCGAGCATGCCCCGCCACTGCGGCACCACGTCGGGAAAGACCGACCCCGGAAACAGGAGCGCGTCCCCGAAGGACCGGAACTGCGCCCACGGGTCCGGCGTGGAGCGGACGATGTCCACATCCGCGTCATGGGCAACCGCCAGCGCGTCGCCCAGCTCGCGCAGGCTCCCGCCCAGCCGCAGCCAGCTGCCAGCCGCGCCCGGCGCCTGGAAATTGTGGCCGGTGGCTTCTGCGCTCTGGGGCCGAAAGGGACTGAGGTTCCAAACCGGCATCTCAGCGAATCTCCTCGAAGGGCCGCGCCGCGCGATGGACGGCCCAGACCACACGGCCGAGGCCCTGGTTGCCACTGGCCGGCAGTTCCTCGTCGCGGCCATGAAGCTCCGCGAACAGGTCGGCAGCTGACCGGGACTTGGCCACCGGGTCGAGATCCGTGACGATCTGACTGAACCCCGGTTCCGTTTGCGTGTCGTCAAGCTCGGAGGAAATTGACACCGGGCGCTGCGGCTCCTGCGGATTTCGCTCCTTGCAGAGGTGCGACAGATCCCACAGGTCGAAGGCGACATTCTGCTCGGCAGCGAACAGCTCCATCGCAGCCGCCCATTCCTTCAGCTTCTCGGCGAACTGGACGAGGTGCTGGCGGGCCTCGGGCGTGCCCTGTTGCCAGTCCGTGCCTTCGGCAAGCGTCCGCAGCCAGGGCTGCTTGATATGGCCGACCTTCACGTCATTGCGCCCGAGCCCCAGGGTGCCGAGCCACTTCCGCCAGCCATCCTCGCGGTTATCGAAGGCCGGCTCGACCCGATAGCGCCACCAGTAGGCAAAGCGCATCAGCTGGGCGAGCCGGTGATAGACCAGCTTGCGGTCGAGGCCATGGACGGGAAGATCAGCCCACCCGACCGCGCCTTGTCCGCCCTGCGACCGGCTTGAGGCAAGGGGCTCGAGCGGCGCGTCGGCTTCCGTCTCGATCCGGTCCGCCATGAAGAATTCGACGGCGGCAAGCGCACCCAGCAGCTCGGGCAGAAGCGGCGGGTTCTTCTGCGCGGCCTTCCCCGGCTCGTGATAGGGAAGGTCGAAGAAACTGTCCCACCCGGCGATGTAGAGCTGGTCGAAGGTCCGCTCCTCCCCGAGCAGCGAGTCATAGAAGGCGAGCGCCACCCGCGCCTGCGGCAGCAATTGCGTGTGCCGCACGACATTGGCCTCCGGATCCTCGGGATCGCGGAAGCTGAAATAGGGGAGCATGAGCGCACCGCCCAGCTTGATGCGCTTGCCGTTGACCTGTTGCTGCTGGCCGGCCTTGCGGATGCCGTGGATGCTGCGGGCAATCGTCGGGAAGCCGGCGGCTCCGGTGCCGCCGAAGAGCGACCCCAGGAGGAACACACGCACCTCCTGGTTGCTGCTCTGCTTCAGGAGCTCCAGCAGGCGATCGTGGAACTCCCGCTGGTCGAAATGGACGGCGGCAATCAGGGCCGCCGCCCCGACATGCGCGCGGCCGGAATAGCCCCGGTCGAGCGGCATGTGCTGCTCGGCATCGCGCGACTGGCCCGGCTCGTCGCGGAAGAGAAGGCCGAACAGATCCCGCTCCGGCGCCGACATGTCCTGGGTGCGCAGGATGGAGGCCAGCGTGGCATCGCTCGCCGGCGCCGGGCGCCAGTGCGCCGTGTCGGGGAAGAAAGGCTCGACATCGACGGAAAGGAAGGCGGTTCCGCCTTCCCCTTCGCTGCGGGACCAGTCCAGCCGGTTGCGCGTGCCGTTGCCGCTGAAGTCATTGCGAAGCGCGCGGATCAGCGTCAGGAGCTCCCGCGTGCGCGCGACATTGCCATTGGCATTGTCCTGGTCGACGAGGGCAACAATCACCCTGTCGCTGGGGCCCAGGCCTGCGGCAAACAGGAAAAGCGCCGCTTCCACAAGCTTGGCTCCGGTCCCGCCCACCCCGATCAGGATGTTGATTGCCATGCTGTTCCTCCCTCAGCGCCCGAGAATGCCGTCGGCGAGCGGCACCGACACGCGCAGGACACGCGGCGCAAACACCGCCGTGGAAAGCCAGTAGGCGACTGCCACAAGCAGCAGCGTCGCGAAGAGGAAATTGAGGCCGAGGCCCGGGGCCATCAGCGTTGCAACGCTTCCGTCGATCGCGATCTGCCAGACCGTGACGGCCGCAGCGATCAGGGCAACTGCCAGCAGAAGCGCCCAGAGCGGCAGCTTCGCGCGCGCCTGCCGGTCGCTTGCCGGCCTGGCCTGATGGGCGACGACCAGCCAGCCGGCCGCCAGCAGGAAGCTGATGCCAAGCGCAATCAGCGCCGCCTTCGCCAGCTCGAAGCGAATGTCCGCAAGATAGATTTCCACCTGCCGCGGATTGTCGATGATCCGCTCCAGAATGGCCGGGGCAATCGCGGCCTGATCCGCCGCAAGCCACGACGCGACGAGCCAGCCAAGGACAGCTGCCACAAGGTGAAACGCCAGCGCCCCGAGCAGCGCAACCGCCGGTGACATGCTTCGCCCCCCCATGCTCCTCTAGCCCACCTTCACTGCGGCCACGAAGCCGCCCACCAGCTGCGGCCGTTCCTCGGCCACCTTCTGCAGCGCATTCTCGAGCAGCCGCGCCGTGGCAGCGAGATTGAGGGTGGGCATCGCCTCGCCGCGCCCTGCCCGCTCGATCGCCTCTGCCTCCTCGCTGTCGCTGAAGCTCCAGGCCCGCATCCAGTCCGTGGCCGGATTGGGGCTGTCGAGCCCGACACGCTTCACTTCGCCAACCAGGAGATAGACGCCATTGGAAAGCGTCGCGAGGCCCGCCGGATCGAGTGAAAAGCCTCCGGCCGGCGTCCATCCCCCCTCCAGCCGCCCTTCCGGGCGCCAGTCGGTCTCCCCGTCCCGGCACATGTCCCGCGCCTGCCGGAAGAGCCGGGTGTCGCCTTGCATCGGGCCGCGCCACACGGCCCCCGGGACCACCGCCTCGGCCTGGATGCCGGACCAGGGAATCCCGGGCTCCGGCTCGGTTGCCCGCATCGCGGCACGGCGATCCAGCTGGTACTGCGGGATACGGATTCCCTGCTGGGCCTGGAGAAAGGTCTGGCTGACAAGCGAGCCAGTCGCACGAGGCGCAAATGGGGCCGTGGCCGGCATCGCCGTCACGACAGGATCCTGGGAGAAGATGGCGTAGCCCGCCGACCCGTCTGCAAGCGCACTGGCAAGATACTCGGCCGGCGCCCGCAGCATGGCACGATGCATGGCCTCCAGCCGGCTGCGAGGTCCGGCCGCCACGAGGAAGATGTGCCGGCGCGTCGCCGTCACGTCCGCACGTCCGGACGGCATGTCATAGACCCGCCCGGCATAGGGGCTTTCGAAACCATAGACGGCAATCGCGCGGCCGCTGCGCAGGATCGCCTCCAGATGGCGGGAAAGGGCGACAGCGCTCGTCGTGCGCAACTCGTCATTGCTGAGCCAGAGGTCCGAGACGATGACGGACACCGTGTCCGGGCCATCGGCTGCTGCCAGTTCCAGCGCCTTGTCGATATGGCTCTCCTGGTTGGTGCAGGGGCCACGCCCGGGAAGGCAGCGGTAGGTGTCGGGAAGCTGGAAGCGGCTGAGGTCGTCAGGCGCAAGCTGGGTGATGACGCGATCGAAGCGGGTAAGGCGCAGATCCTCGCTGGCGGCGCCATCAAGCGTCGGCAGCATGCCGAGAAGATCGGCAAGCGGCCGCTCGCTGCCGCGCCCGAGATAGCCGACCATGCTCCCCGACCCGTCGATCAGCAGATGCAGCGGTCCGTCGGGCGCCGTGCGGCGCGCTGGCGCCTCGACCCCGGCAAGCCAGGGCCGTGCTGCTTCGGGAAAGCACAGCGCACCTTCCGCCAGCGAAGAGCGCTTGCACGCCGCAAGCAGGAGGACCATCGCAATCGCAAGTCCGACCGACAGCCGCTTCACCGTGACCGAATCCCCCAAAATCCCTTGCAGCCATAGTGACCAATCTTTCATTTCTGTCCAGTCACCATATGGTTGACGCGAAACGGGTAACCGCACGGGGGTACCGATGGAATGGGAAGCCGGCCTGTACATCGCGATCCGCCGGCCGGGCGCGCTGACCGATTACCTGCGCAGCGCCGACGAGGCGCAGCTTCTGATCGCCCAGGGCGATCTTGACCGCGATGTGACGATCGAGGTCTCGCGATCGTCCGGCAGGGTAGCGATGCGCGCGGGCGACGTGCCCGAGCTTCAGCCCATCTTCGATCGGCACCTTGGCAGCCTCCATCCGCCGGACCTGGAAGCGGCGAACGAGCCGGCAACCGATACCGCGGAGCAGGCCGTCCGGCCACAGCCGGAGACGACGCCGGTCGAGCCCCCGAAATCGCCTGGCCGGGAGCCTGTCCCGGAAACGGAGGCGGCAGGCACGCCCCTTCCAGAGCGGCCAGCGCGCAGGCAGCCAGCACCTTTGCCGCCAGCGCCCTCGCGACCAGCACCCTCGCGACCAGCGCCCTCGCGACCAGCGCCTTGGCAGCCGCCTAGCGACGTTCCTCACGGCGGGGATGAGGTCGGGGACGCGCCCCACCGGACTCCTGACTTGCAGCATCTCGAAGCGCGAACGCCCACGCGCGGAAGGGCCTTGCGATGGATCCTCGGGATTGGCTTCGCCCTCTACCTCATCACGATCCTTGCATTGCTTGCCGACGACGGGCCGCGCCAAGCGAGCGAACCGCCCACCTCTGCCTTCTATGCCCGAACCGACGCCAACATCCGCGACGCTCCGACCGTGCGGGGCACGCGGGTGCTGGGCACCCTCCGGCGCGGCGACCGCGTGGACGGCGAGATGGTCACCAACACCCAGACCCAGGTGCCCTGGATCCGGATCGGCAGCGGCCCCTACGCAGGCGCCTATGTCTGGGGCGAGCTCATGTCAGACCGGCCGCGGCCCGACCTTCGGCTTGTCAACCAGCGCTACCGGGTCGATGTCGACCGGCCCGTGATGCGGGAGCCGTTCGCAGGCGCACAAGCAATCGGCAGGGTGCAACGCGGCGAGCGCGTGACGGTGATCGGAACGACGGACGACCTATGGGCCGAAATCCGGTTCCAGGACCAGGTTGGCTATGTCTTCATCGGGGACTGAGCCCCGCGTTCAGTGCGCCTCGCGCGGGGCGCCCGGGGCAAGGATGAAACGGCGGTCGCAATAGGGGCAGTCGACAAAGCCGCGCGCATCGATCTGCAGCCAGACGCGCGGATGGCCGAGCGGGCCTTCGCCGCCGTCGCAGAACACGCGGGCGCTCGTGACCGTCTCGACTTCGGGCGGCGGAATGTCGCGGGCAGTGGCCATCAGCGGCAGGCCTTACAGGGGCAGCGCGGGAACGAAAAGCCCCAGGGCGGTGTGGCAGACATGCCACGACGCCGCGCCGTCATGGCGCGGTCACCAAAGCTTCGCTGCACTGCAACATGCGCCCGCCATCGGCCCCTTACAGTTCCCAGGGTGGAGACTTCGCATGCGCCTTTCCCATATCCCTCGCCTGCTCGGCGCGACCATCCTCGCCGCCAGCCCGCTTGCTGCCTTCGCCCAGACCGCGACCGCGGAAGACAGCCTGTTCGCCGGCGAGATCATCGTGACGGCGCAGAAGCAGGAGCAGCGCCTGCGGGATGTGCCCGTCACCATCTCGGCCATCACCGGCGAGCAGATGATCCGCATCGGCGTCAACCAGTTCGACCAGCTGTCGGCGTTCGTGCCGGGCCTCAATATCCAGGAAC